>CAJBXY010000094.1 GCA_903959665.1 uncultured Solirubrobacterales bacterium
AAATGCTCCGGCGAGAACTTCGTCTCCTGAAGCAGAAGTGCTTCAGGCGATTGAACTTCGAGTAACTCCAGCACTCGCTCCATCCGGGCACGGAGCGAGTTGACGTTCCAAGTGACGACCTTCACTTGCCCTGCCAGCGCGGCGGGCGCTTTTCGCCGAAGGCGACGATCCCTTCCCGCATGTCCTCGGAGGCGAAGGATGCTTCACGCAGCGCAATCAGCTCGGCTTCTACGTCTGACGCAAGTTCACCCTGGGCCTTCAGCAGCTCGCGGATCACGCGCTTGTTGCCGCTGACGCTCAGCGGCGCGTTCCCTGCCAGCTCGCTCGCCAATGAGAGCGCGCGCGCTTCGAGCTCGGCGGCTGGAGCTAAGTCGTTGACGAGGCCCCATTGGAGCGCCGTTGCGGCGTCGATGCGGCGGCCGACGAGGAAGAGTTCACGCGTGCGCGGCACGCCGATCGCGTCAATGAAGCGGCGCATTCCGGTATGCGAGTAGACGAGGCCGAGCTTTGCCGGCGGCATTCCAAACTTGGCGCTGTCAACGCTTACGCGCAGGTCGCAGGAGAGCGCAAGCTCAAGGCCTCCACCGATCGCCGGGCCGTTGACGGCGCAGACTGTGGGGAGGTTGGTCGCGTCGAGCGCTTCGAGGGCGTTCGTGAACGGGTGAGCGACGAGCTTCTCGGCGTCCTCGGCAAAGCTCTCTGCTGGTAGGTGGCCGATGTCATAGCCGGAGGAGAAGAAGTCGCCGCTGCCGGTGATGATGATCGCGCGCGCCTCTGCCTGCTCAACCGCTTCGGTGATCGAATCGAGAATCGCGTGATCGAGCGCGCCGCGCTTGTCGGCGTTGTCGAAGCTGAGTCTGAGCACGCCCTCGGCGGGCGCCTCGCTGGTAACCGTTCCGGCCATCTCGTAAGGGCTGCTGCGCGCCTACTCGAGGACGACGAGCACGTCGCCTTCGTTAACTGCTTGGCCTTCTTCGCAAAGAATCTCTTTGACTGTGCCTGGATCCTCGGCTTCGACCGGCATCTCCATCTTCATCGACTCGAGAATCGCGACCGTGTCGCCTTCGGCGATTACGTCGCCCGGCTTGCACTCGATCTTCCAAACTGTTCCTGTGATGTGAGCTTCGACGTCGGCCATCGATCTGTCTCCTTGAGGATTGCTAGAGGGGCAGTCTGCCACGATAGTTCGCCAGATGGATACTTCGCAGCTAGCGGTAGTGATTGCCGCCTACAACGAAGGCGACCGGATCGCCGACACAGTCGGGGCTTTGAGCTCGGCATTCCCGGGCGCAACGATCTTCGTCGCCGACGATGGATCGACCGACGACACAGCTGCGCGCGCAGCGCAGGCCGGGGCCGAGGTCGTGAGCAGCGGCAAGATGATCGGTAAGGGCGGCGCGGCAACGTTGGGCGCCCAGGCCGCGCTGCTGACGGAGCCCGAGCTGGTGCTGCTCTGTGACGGTGACCTAGCGCAGAGTGCCTCCGCGCTCGGCGTCCTCCTGGAAGCGGTGGAGCGCGCGGAAGGGGACTTGGCCGTGGCTCGCTTTGCGCGCAAGGTCGGGGGAGGCTTCGGCTTCGCGGTCGGCTTTGCGCGCTGGGCGATCAACAACCTCGTCGGCGTCGAGTTTGCGGCGCCGATCTCCGGCCAGCGGGCGATCCGCGCCGACGTCCTGGCGCGGGTGCTGCCGTTCGCGCCCCGCTTCGGCATGGAGATCGGCATGACGGTCGACGCAATTCGCGCCGGCTACAGCGTGATCGAGGTTGAAGTTGACCTTGAGCACCGCGCGACCGGCCGTAGCTGGCGCGGCTTCGCGCACCGTTTTCGCCAGCTGATTGATTTCGTCGCCGTTTGGCTCGCGCGGCGGCTGCGGAATAGATTCGCCAAATGATCCTCGCGATCGATCAAGGAACGACTGGCACAACCTGCCTCGTCTTCGACGCTCAGATGGAGCTGCTCGGCCGCGCCTACAGCGAATTTGAGCAGCATTTTCCTCAGCCCGGCTGGGTTGAGCACGATGCGGCCGAGATCTGGCAGGTCACGCGCGCAGTTGCGCTTGAGGCGTTGGAAGCCGCCGGTGTTGCCCCCGGAGGGCTTGATGCGGT
>CAJBXY010000095.1 GCA_903959665.1 uncultured Solirubrobacterales bacterium
GGGGAGTGGCGATCGCGACGTGCGCGCCGAGCCCTGCGGCAACGCCAGCCGAGCCGCAGCCCGCGAGCTCCTCAGCTAAGACCGCCTCGTGCAGCACGTCGCCGCCCTGGCCGCCGATCCCAGTCGGTTTACTCAGGCCGAAGAAGCCGAGCTCGCCCATCCGCGGGAATAGCTCATTCGGGAACCAGCGCTCGCGTTCCCACTCGTCGGCGTTGGGCGCCAGTTCGGCTGCGACGAAGCGCCGCAGCGAGTCGCGCAGCTCGTCGTGTTCCTCGCCGAACGGCGGCATGATCTGCCGCGCCGACGGTTCCTGCGGCAGCCCCTTGGCGCCCATCTGCTGCTTAGAGGCCGTAGGAGCGCCCGATTACGTCGAGCATCACTTCATCGGTGCCGGCGCCGATTCGGTTCAGCCGCATGTCGCGCCAGACGCGCTCAATGCCGTACTCCTTCATGTAGCCAGCGCCGCCGTGAATCTGGATGCACTCGTCGGCAACCTCGCAGGCGATGCGAGCCGAGAAGAGCTTCGCCATCGAAATCTCGCGGACCGGGTACTCGCCGTTCTGGAAGCGCCAAGCTGTCATGTAGGTGAGCTGCCGGGCGGCCTCGATCTTCGTTGCCATGTCGGCGAACTTATGGCGGATCGCTTGGAAGTTGCCGATCTTGCGGCCGAAGGCCTGGCGCTCGAGCGCGTACTCAAGCGTCTTGTCCATGCAGTGCTGAGCGCCGGCGACGCAGCCAGCGGCGCCGATCAGTCGCTCGCCCTGAAGCTCCCACATGATGTGGTAGAAGCCCTTGCCTACCTGCCCGAGCACGGCCGTCTCCGGCACACGCACGTCCTGGAAGGCCAGCAGCGCCGTGTCGCTAGAGCGCATGCCTAGCTTCTCCAGCTTCTGCTCGCGGATAACGCCCGGGGCGTCCATCGGCACGAGGAAGAGCGTGAAGCCGTCGTAGCCTGCGTCGGCGTCGGTCTTCGTCACGAGCACGATCACGTCGGCGCGGTGGCCGTTAGTGATGTAGGTCTTCGAACCGTTGATCACGTACTCGTCGCCATCCTTGACGGCGCGCGTCTTGATTGCGGAGACGTCGGAGCCGGCGTCCGGCTCGGTGATGCCGAGGCAGAGGATCTTCTCGCCCTTGATTGCCGGCACAACCCACTCCTGCTTCTGCTCTTCAGTGCCGAAGGCGAGGATTGGCGGCATCGCCATGTCGGTGTGGACGGCAACCCCCATCGCCAGTCCGCCCGACTGCGCGTGCGTGATCGACTCGGCCAGCACCAGCGAGGTGTAGTAGTCGCCGCCTTGGCCGCCGTACTCCTCAGGCTTGTCGAGGCCAAGGAAGCCAAGCTCGCCCATCCGCGTGAAGACGGAGTCGGGGAAGGTTGTCTCCTCCCACTCGTCGGCGTGGGGAGCAAGTTCCTTCTTGGCGAAGTTGCTGATCGATTCACGCAGCTGCTCGTGCTCATCGGTGAAGATGAAGTGAGCGCGCTTCTGATCGAAGTCGGGCTTTAGAACTGACGAAGTGGCGGCCATCCGGTGCTCCTTCTTTGACGGGGTGTCTAA
>CAJBXY010000096.1 GCA_903959665.1 uncultured Solirubrobacterales bacterium
GCAGGCGCCAATCCGCCCAGCGGGCCAGCCTTCAGCGGAGAGGCCTTCGGGTCGCTTAGGTTGTCGTCCGCGCTGAGGTAGTGCTGCCCGAACCAATCCATCTGAGCCTCTGTGAGGAAGAAGCCGGTGCTGAAGAGGTGGTAGGAGGGGTACTTCTCGGCGAAGTCGCAGACCGGGTAGATCAGCAGCTGGAAGGCTGGCGCCGGTCCGCCGTCGGCGAGCGCCTGTTGCGCCGTAACTGTTGCCAGTTGCCCGCCTGCGCTGTCGCCGCCGACGGCAATCCGCGACGGGTCGGCGCCGAACTCTTCAGCACGCGCGACTACGTCGCGGAATGCGGCGAGTGCGTCATCGGCCGCGGCCGGGTATTTGTGCTCGGGGGCTAGTCGGTAATCAACGGAGAGAACGCGGCAACCGGAGTGCTGAGCAATCAGCCGGCACGGCGCGTCATGCGTCTCGAGATCACAGATCACGAAGCCACCGCCGTGGTAGAAGACGAGCAGCGGGCTGACGCTGTCCTTGCACTCCTCGGGCACATAAAGACGAGCAGGCAGCGGGCCCGCGGCGCCGGCGACGGTGGTCTCGATGATGCTTGCCATCGGCAGCTCGGGGGCAGCGATCATCGAGCGCGTCTCGGTAACTCCAGCGCGCGCCTGCGCCGGGCTGAGGCGCTCCATCTCTGGCTGCGGAGCCATCGCCATCAGTTTGAGCAGCAGCTGAAGGCCGGGGTCGAGCGTTTGCCCGTCGAGCACGGTCGGCGTTCCACCGGCAAGGCGGAGCTGAGCGGCCGGCCCAAGCCGCATAAGTCCCCTAACTACCGCGCCTTGCGCTTTGATTGCTGCGGCCGCCGAATCCATCGAGGGGACGCTAACCGTTTGCGTTGGTCGGTGCGGTAATGAAGCTTAGGAGCGCGTCGTTGAACTGAACCGGTCGCTCAAACATCGGCACGTGGCCGGTGTCGGCCATCGTCAGCAGCTTTGCGCTGGGGATGAGGTCGCAGAACTCGATCGCGTCGCCCAGCGGTACGAGGATGTCGTCCTCTCCCTGGATAACCAGCACCGGGCAGCCGATCTCGCCGAGGCGATGGCGAAAGTCGTAGCTGAGGATCGCTTCGAACGCGTCGCTGAAGCCCTCGTCACCGAATGTCAGTAGCTGTTCGGCCAGAAGTTCCTTTGAGATCTTCGATGGGTAGCGCGCGACGAGGCCCATTCCAAGCGCCATGTAACCGGGGCGGGTCAGCATCCGCTTTGCTGCCTCCGGGTCGCCCTGCCCGCGCATCATCAGCTGCCGTGCGAGCAACTCGCCTGAGCGCGAGCGTGCGACGTTGGCTGAACTGATTCCGGCTGCGTCAACGAGCACCAGTAGTTCGACGCGCTCGGCGTGCTGGATCGCAACTTCGGCTGCTGTAAAGCCGCCCATCGAATTGCCGACGAGCACCACTGGGCCGAGCCCCAGCGCTTCGCAAAAAGCGTCAACGGTGGCGGCAAAGCCGGTGATCGAGATCGGATCGGAAGGCATCTCGGAACGTCCGAATCCGGGCAGGTCGAGCGCGATTGCGCGGCAACTTTCCGCTGCGCGCGGAAGGTTCTCGAGCCAGTTCTGCCACGAGCCGCCGAGGCCATGGATGAAAAGCACGGTCTGGTGGCCTTCACCGATGTCGACGTAGTTGACGATGCGGCCGTCGATCTCAATCTGGTTTGTTTGCGCGGGCCAGTCGACTCCACGCCAGTCGGGGCGGTCAGAGATTCCGTAGCTGGCGTCGGCCTTGCGCGCCGCGCGATGCGTCAGCGGCCTCGCCGTCGATGGCCAAACTCCGCGCAGCGGGCCGCGGCGGTAGGGGCGCTGAGACGGGCGATCAACCATTCCTCCACGGTAGCGAAACCGTGCTCCGTAGATGCCACAAAAGTGCCACACCCCACCGTGTTTGAACGGACGCCGACGCCGATCGCCCTGCGCCTCGCGTAGCATCAGCCACGTGCAAGTGACACTCCCAGACGGCACCGCTCTAGAGCTCGCTGACGGCGCGAGCGGGCTTGACGCGGCCGAGGCTATTGGCCCAGGGCTCGCGCGGGCCGCGCTCGCCTACCGCCAGCAGGGCGAGCTCCGCGACCTTGCTGCTCCGCTCACCGCAGACGAGCCGATCGAGATCATCACCAAGTCGTCCGGCGATGATGGCCTCGCGCTGATTCGCCACGACGCCGCGCACGTGCTCGCCGCCGCTGTAACCGAGCTCTATCCCGGCGTGAAGGTGTCGATCGGCCCAGCGATCGAGCGGGGCTTCTACTACGACTTCGAGTTCCCCGAGGGGGTCGTCGTAAGCGAAGACGACTTTGAGGCGATTGAAGCTCAGATGAAGAAGCACATCAAAGCGGGGGAGGGCTTCGAACGCGAAGAGCTCAGCGTCGCCGATGCGCTCGCGCGTTTCCGCGACGAGCAGCAGGACTACAAGGTTGAGCTGATCGAGGATCTTGTCCGCGACGAGGGCGTTGAAACCGTTTCGCTCTACACGAATGGTCCGTTCACCGACCTCTGCCGCGGGCCGCATGGCCAGTCGACGAAGGCGATCGGCGCCGTGAAGCTCCAATCGGTCGCCGGCGCCTATTGGCGCGGCGACTCCGACCGGACGATGCTGACGCGGATCTACGGCACCGCATTCTTCGATAAGAAGGAGCTTGAAGCGGAGATGGAGCGGCTCGAAGCAGCCCGCGCCCGTGACCACCGCCGGCTCGGCAAAGAGCTCGAACTGTTCGAGTTCTCAGAGGTCTCTCCCGGCTCTGCTTTCTGGCTGCCGCGCGGAACGACCGTCTTCAACGAGCTTGTCGCGCTCTCGCGCGAGATGGGTTCGGCGCGCGGCTACCAAGAGGTGAAAACGCCGCAACTTTAC
>CAJBXY010000097.1 GCA_903959665.1 uncultured Solirubrobacterales bacterium
GCGGGGCTGCCGTCGTAGAGCACGATCGCCGCGTCGGTCAATAAGACGCCGGCGAGGAAGTTCCACATCATCCAGCCGGTCGTTGTGAACCAGAAGACGCGGTCGCCTTCGCGCGCGTCGAGATGGAGCCACATCTTCTTTAGGTGCTCGAGCAGGATTCCGCCGTGGCCGTGGACGATTGGCTTTGGCATTCCGGTCGTCCCAGACGAGTAGAGAATCCAGAGCGGCGCGCCGAAGCTAACGCGCACGAACTCCAACGGCTCGCTAGTGGCGCTGAACGCTTCACCCCAGCCAACCCCAGATCGCAGCGCGCCGACCTGTGGATTTTCAGCGAGGTAGCCAAGAACGACCGTTTTCTCGACGCTCGGTAGCGCGGCCTCAATCTTCGCCAGCTCCACGGCGCGGTCGAAGCGACGGCCGTTGTAGGAGTACCCATCGACCGAGAGCAACAGTTTCGGTTCGATCTGCGCGAACCGATCGACGACGCTGTCAGCTCCGAAGTCGGGCGAGCAGCTTGACCAGATCGCACCGATGCTGGCTGCTGCGAGGAAGGCTGCAATCGCTTCGCTGCAGTTGGGCAGATAGGCAGCGACGCGATCACCCGGCCCGACGCCGAGCCGAACCATGCCGGCAGCTATTGCCGCGGTCTGTTCGCGCAACTGAGCCCAAGTGATCTCGCGCAGCTCACGCAGCTCGCTTTGTTCAATCAGCGCCAGCGCGTCACCTGCTTTGCCACGGAAGACGTGCTCGGCGAAATTCAGCGACGTGTCCGGGAACCAAGCGGTTCCAGGCATCTGCCGGTCAACGAGGACGGTGGTTGAATCACCGTTGGCCTGAACGTCGAAGTAATCCCAGATCGAGTTCCAGAATTGCTCAATCTCGGTCGCAGACCACCGTTGCAACGCCGAGTAGTCCGATGCGTCGAATTCGAACCCTCGCTCGCGCCTCAGCCACTGAACGTAGCTGGCGAGATTGGTCTCGGCGATTTGCTCGGCCGTCGGCTGCCATAGAACGACGGGCTGATCGGTCACGCCGACAGGATAGCCCGCGGGAGGGGGCTAGAAGCCGACGGGATGACGGACTGCGTAGCCGCTGGTCGAGCGAGCGCGGCGATCCCAGCGCGTACCGTCATCCATGCCTGAGGTGTCGTAGCGACGGACGCCATTGGGCGTCTTGATCGTCATGAAGGCGTGACCACCGTGGGCGTAGATCGTGATCCAGCGGCCGCGCCCTGGAGCGCCGTAGCTCATGAAGCCGCCCGATGGCATCGCCGAGCGCAGCAGCCCTGCGCCGTGCAGCACGTACGAAACCGATCCGGAGCAGTCGTAACCGCTAGACCGGAAGGAGCCGTGCCCCCCGCCGTAGAGGTATGGCTTGCGAGCGATGCGGTTTGCAGCGCTGATTGCGCGAGCGATGCGGCCGGGGAGGCCGCCGCCGCTGCCGCCTCGGCTGCCACCGCGCTTAAGCACGGGACGGTTGCCGCTGAAGCCGAGTGCGCGCCAGGTAGCAGGACCGACGACGCCATCGGCAGTGAGGCCGTTGCGAGCCTGAAAGCGCCGAACAGCGGCGTTGGTGCCCGGGCCAAAGACGCCATCGGCTCCGATCCGCAGACGGCGCTGCAGCGCCTTGATCGCGGCCGACTTGCCGGAGCGCGAACCGCTCTGCTTACGGCTCGGCGCGCGGACGCCAAGTTTGCGCCATGTTGCAGGACCGACGATGCCGTCGGGCTTCAAGTTGTGACGACGCTGGAAGCGCTTGACGACGGACTTGGTTCCCTTGCCGAAGATGCCGTCTGCGCCGATGTGAAGGGCCGACTGGAGCCGCTTGACGTGATCGCCTCGAGAACCAGGCTTGAGCGTCGGCATCGTCGCTGCGCTCGCCGGTACGGCAAGCAGAACCACGAAGATAAGCGTGAGCAGGAATGTCCGCGTGCGGACGCATCGTTCTAGGGCTGGCATCTGATTAATCTTCTTTCCGCCTACGAGGTGAGCTGACGGGCTCGCAGCGGGCACTTGGCCCGGCGCTAAGCCGCAAACTGCGGCTATTCGCCCCCGTGATCACGGTGATCACAATGGTTCCCCCGCTTGCCGCCCCTGAGGTACGGCAACTCGGCTGGAAGCCAACATAGCAAGAGCCGATTTTGGCCGCTGCAGAATTCAGTGCAGACGGGGAAACTTCCTGCACACTCGCTGTTTTACGCCCTCTTAGCTGACGCGTGAGGGGTCATGAACGCGAGCTCAATGCCAAGCTGCGCAGCGCCAGCGACGGTAGCGATCTGCCGCCCGGCCTGGACCGCAGGCCTAGCTGGCTGCAGCAGCGCGCCTGCGGTCGCCTGGAGCGCGCTGAGGTCGCTGACGACGAAGGTCACACCCCAGATCGCGGCGAGCGCAGTGGCGTCGGGGCGGTGATCGGCCGGTCCGACTAGCTCGATCAACAATCCGCCGCTCCAGAAGAACGCCTGAGTGCGCCGTGCGCCATGCCCTTCGACCACGCGCTCGCCTCTAGCGACGAGGCCGAAACCTTCGAGCGCACGTTTCGTCGCCGACGGCGCCTGGCTCGTGACGACGACGTGATCGATCTTGGTCGCGGTGTTGACGTGTGGCGCCGCCTTGCTGGCCGCCGGTGATCGCGGCCGCTGCCCAGTTTCGATCCCGCAGAGCTCACGCCGCGAGCTGTCGCTGCCGACGAAGCTCCAACCCGGCGCGGGCGCTCCGACGCGGCAGATCACCTGCTCGAGCGCAAAGCACCGATCGACGATCGTGAAGCCGATCGCTGCCCAGCGCTCCGGCTCGCCGGGCAGAATTAGCTCGGTCAATATTGGCGAGTTTGCTGGCGGCACGCAACAACGACAGCAGATCCTTGGGCGCGAACGCTGGCAGGCCGAGCAGCATCGCCGCTAGCGGGCAGATACTCTGCCCCTATGGCACAGAAAGCGCGGCAGGTAAAGCTCAGTCAGAAATCGGCAGCCAACGAGATGCAGGCGCTCGAACAGCGCAGCGATGAGGAGCTCGAACGCGAGACGAAATACAAGTCGGCGGCGCTCTCGATCCTCGGGGCCCGGGCCGCTGAGCGCTATGACGCGGCAGCCGCGCGTGACTACTTCCGCCGCGCCATCGCAGCGGCGCGGCCGCAGGAGCGGATGCAGATCCGTCGCATGGCCGACGCCTCGCTGGCGCTGGCAGAGCGCCGCCCTGATGACCTCAAGGCCGCGGTCGAGAAGCTCGGTCAAGAAGCGCCGTCGAGCCGCCAACTGCTGTTGCTGCGACTCACCGGCGTCCTCTCCCCTCCTCCTGGTTCGAGCATCTGGCTGAAGATCCGCGGGATCGTGATCGGAATTCTTCTCGTCGTTGGCCTGCTGGCGATCGGCTTTGGCATCGTGATGCTTGTGGCGCTGCCATTTGGCGGCCTCGCGACCGGCCCGGCGATCATCGCCGGCGCGGTGCTCGTAGCGATCGTGCTCGGGATCCTCGTTCTCTTCGGCCGTCGGCGCCAGAGCAAGGCGCGCGCCGCAGCGGCGGCAAACCGCGCGTAGGCGACTTTCGCGCTTGTGTGCGGCCGCTACACCCTCGCGCCCGGCAGCCTGACGCTCTTTCCCGAGCGGTTCGCCGTTGCCGCCCCTGCCGCCTCGCTGGCGGGGTACAACATTCCCCCGGGACGGCCGGTAGCTACGATCCTGCGGCGCGACGGGGCGCCGCCAAGCGGTGAATCGTTTCACTGGGGGCTGATCCCGGCTTGGGCGCAGAGCGCGGAAAAGCAATACAAGATGATCAACGCGCGCGCTGA
>CAJBXY010000098.1 GCA_903959665.1 uncultured Solirubrobacterales bacterium
ATAGTCATTCGCACCAGCGCGCAAAGCCGATCCTGATCGTCGCTGATCTCGACCTCCCAAACCCACGTCGTGCGGCCTCTGTGGCGCGGCCGAGCGACAGCGTGGATCGTGCCGGAGAGAATTGGCCGCAGAAAGCTGGTCTGGTTTGAAAGGCCCTGAGCCGAGTTGCCGTCGGGCACGACGGCGACCGCAGTGGCGGCCGAGCTCAGCGACTCGGCGATCGAGGCAAAGACGCCGCCGTGGACAAGGCCCATCGGCTGCATGTGGTGCTCCTTGACCTCAACCCTGGCCCTAGCGACGTCGGCGCTTAGCTCCAGCATCTCCAGCCCGTAGAGAGCGTCAAAGGTGCGCTCCAGCGGGACGATCGGTTGAAGCTCTGAACCCGGCATGAATTCGGTCATGGGGCGCACGATACAGCGGCGCTGCTCTACGCTAGAGCGCGATGGCTTCCGTTGAACAGCTTCCCGCCGACCAGAGAGCGGTGCTCAGCCTGTTGCTGACGCAGCAGAAGAGCTACGCCGAAATTTCCGAGGCGCTCGATCTCAGCGAAGCTGCCGTCAGCGAGCGCGCCTACGCGGCGCTCGGCAGCCTCGCCGAGCCGGAGACGGCTCCGGGCGACCGGCGACGCGCGGAGATCGGCGATTATCTGCTCGGTCAGCAGAGTGATGAGGCTGCTGCGAAGACGATGCAGTCGCTAACCCGTTCAGCCTCCGACCGCGCATGGGCGCGCGCCGCCGCAGCCTCATTGGGGTCGCTCGCCGACCGGCCCTTGCCCGCGATTCCAGGCGCCGAGCTCGATCGCGCGCCGGCCGAGGAGCCAACGTCAGCAGAGGCGGCCGCTGGCAGCGCTGGCGCCGAACCAGGTCGCGGCGGAATCTTCCTGATCGCCGGGGTGCTGCTGCTGATCGCGCTTGGAGTCGGTTTCGGGCTCGGCCGCGTCACCGGGGGCAGCGATTCCTCCGCCAGCGACCAGAAGCCGTCGTCCGGTACCAACGCCTCGAACGCCAACGCAACGGAAGTCGCGCAGGCGGCGCTGAAGCCGCCGGCCGGCGGGCCGGCGCCCAAAGCGATTGGCTTCGCTGGCATTTCAGCGCAGGGCGACCAGCGCACTTTGAGCGTCGTAGCGAAGAGCCTGCCGGCAGCGCCAAAGGGCTCCCAATACGGAGTTTGGCTCACTTCGGCCGGCAAGCCGGCCGTTTGGCTCGGCTACCTGCAGGCGGTAGGGAGCGGCGGTGTCGGCCTCCAAGGGACGCTCAACGGCGATCCAAAGGCCTACAGCGGCGTCCTACTGACGCTTGAGAAGGCGTCACCGGCTCCGACGAACCCGTCGAAGAGCTACCTCGTTGGACCGCTCACCTTCGCCTCGTAGTGGCCTTAGAGCAGTTTCCCGGGGTTCATCAAGCCGCGAGGGTCGAGCGATTTCTTGACCGCCCGCAGCGCCGCTACTCCGGCCGCTCCGTCCTCAACGGTTAGATAACGACGGTGGTCGATTCCGATCGCGTGGTGGTGCGTGATCGTGCCGCCGTGGGCAACGATTGCGTCGCAAGCCTCGAGCTTGGCCGCTTCCCACTGGCCAAGCGGGTCGTCGCTCTCTTGCGGCGCAATGAAGGTGAAGTAGAGCGAGGCGCCGCTGTCGTAAAGGTGCGAGATGTGGCAGGCAACGATCGGCGCGTGCGCGGCGATCGCATCGCCAACGCCGCGATAGAGCAGCATAAGGTTGCTCCAGGTGGTCGACGTTTCCAGCGTCTCAACCATCACCGAGCGCTCAAGCAGATGATCGCGCAGGTAAGGGGTGCTGAAGCGGTTCTTCGCCCAAGTACGGCCAGCGCCGGCGCCAAGCCCTACGGCACCCTCTTCCCTGAGGATCGAGAGCGCGGCGCGGCGACGCGCATCGATCGTCCCCCCGGCCCCCTCCCAGCCGAGGATCACAAGCGAGCCAGACCCGGCGCCGCGGCCGCGCAGGTAGCCGTCGAGCAGCTTCCCTTTCGTGCCTTCGAAGCCGGCGAACGCCAGCCCCATCTCAGTTTCAGTTTCGTCAGAGGCGCGCGCAACATCTGCGGCGTGGCCCTCTTGCTCTAGCGTTCTTAGCGCACCGGCGGCGGCGCCGAAGGACGGCATCATCAACGCCTCGTAGCGGGTTACCTCTGGCGCCGGGCTAATCTCGAGCGAAGCTTCTGTGATCACGCCAAGAGCGCCCTCCGAGCCCGCGACCAAAGCGCGTAGATCGGGGCCGGCGGCGCTCGCAGGGCGCGCCGAGAGCTTCAGCTCTCCGGCAGGGGCAACGAGCCGCGCTCCGAGCAACTTCTCGTCGATCCGGCCATATCCAGTTGAAGCCTGGCCGGCTGAACGCGTCGCTACCCAACCACCGACGGTCGAGTACTCAAAGCTTTGAGGAAAGTGGCCGAGCGTGTAGCCGCGCGCGCGCAGCAGGTGCTCAAGCTCTGGGCCGCGCAGGCCTGCCGCGAAGCAGCCGATTCGCGACTTAGCGTCGAGGCTGACCAGCTGGCGCATCCTGCTGAGGTCGAGTGCGATCACGGAATCAAACTCTCCGCGCAGCGGCGTGACGCCGCCGACGACGCTGGTGCCGCCGCCGAACGGGACAACGGCCACTCCCTGCTTCGAGCAGATCTTCAGTACCGCTCGCACGTCGGCTGCGTCGGCTGGGTAGACGACCGCGTCAGGTGCCGCCAATTTGCGCCCTGAGCGCATCGCCAGCAGGTCGGGGTAACCCGTCCCGGCGCAATGAGTAAGTCGCGTGAGGTGGTCGGTTCGTACGTTCATTGCGCCGACGCGCGCGGCCAGCTTCTGCAGCGCCCGCTTCGAAATCTGACTCTTACTAAGCCGCAGGTCGGCCGCCGGAGGTGGCCCTACGCGCTGGGGAAGCTTCGCCGC
>CAJBXY010000099.1 GCA_903959665.1 uncultured Solirubrobacterales bacterium
GCGAGCTCGCGTGTTGGGGCGAGAATCAGCGCCGACGGGCGCGGGTCTTCGGCCGAGATCAAATCGATCAACGGCACCATGAATGCGAGCGTCTTGCCGGAGCCGGTTGGCGATTTGGCAAGCACGTCCTTCCCGGCGAGCACGTCGCCGATGACCTTCGTTTGAATTGCGAAGGGCGCAGTAAAACCGCGCTCCTTCAGAGCGTGCGAAACCGCACTGGATACGCCGAGATCGGCGAAGGACTGCGTAGACATCTAAATACTCCTTGGTGTGCCCGCACCGGAAGTGGAGCGGGGCGATTCGGGAGAGAACAACTGACCCGAACCGCCGTAGGTGGCGGGACCCAAGAAAGCTGACCTCCGTCCAGCAAGACGCTGAACGCACTAGGGAGAGTAGCGGTCAGCCGAACGGGTATCGGTAGGTTGCTCTCATGAGCAAGTTTCGCGATCGCGCCGAGCGCGAAATTGGCCCGCGCTTGATCGTCGCCGCCTCAACCGTCACGGCGCCGGCCCGTGCGGCCGCCGCGGCTCGTCGGGCTACCGGCCGCTCCGGCCGTCTCGAGCTTTACTTCGGCTTCGATGAACCGACGAGCGCCTTTGCAGTGATCGACCTGGCGCAGCGGCTGCAGGGGCGCAAAGTGATCTTTGATCTGCTGCCCGTGGTCGAGCGAGGGATCAAGGACGACCCTGCCTTGGAGCGCAAACTGGTTTACCGAATTGCCGACGGTCGCCGCCTCGGGCGGAGAATCGGGATGACGCTCTGCCGCAGCGAGCCGATCGATCCACAGCAGACGGCCTTCCTCGCCTCCTGGGTTGCCGCCGCGCCGCGCGGAACTGCGCTTACGCGCTTCTGCGCCGCGGCCTGCCGCCGGATCTGGTTTGAGAGCGATGAGCCGATCGAGCAGGCGCGTTACGTGGAGCTTTGGCGCGAGTGCTTTGGCTCGGCGCCGGTAGCCGACGTTGAAGCCGTCCGCGCCAACGAGAAGAAGATGGCTAGCCGAGGCCCCTATGAAACGCCAGCGGCCTTCATCGGCGGCCGCTGGTTCTTTGCCCAGGACCGTTCGGCGCAGATCGCCGACTGGCTCGACGAGCTCGGCTGGACGGTGCAGTGATGGCCGACCCGCGCGTTGACTACTTCTACTCCTTCCGCAGCCCCTATTCGTACCTCTCCGGGCCGCGCGGCTTTGCGCTCGCCGACGATTTTGAGATCGATCTCCACTTCCGCGGCGTGATTCCGATGATGATGCGCGGCGAGTCGGTGCCTACGGCCAAGCGTCTACACACGATGCGCGACGTCAAGCGCGAGGCCGACCGCTTGGGAATGCCGTTCGGGCGGATCCACGACCCGCTTGGCGAAGGCGCGACGCGCACGCTCGCGGTCTCCGAGCACGCGATCGACGTCGGCCGCGTTCGTGAGTTTGTCCTAACCGCGGCTCAAGCAATCTGGGCGGAGGCGACAGACCCAGCGACCGACGAAGGGCTCCGGCTGATCTGCGAGGCGGCCGGGCTCGATTGGGAGGGCTGCCGCGAGGCGCTGAGCGACCAGTCGATTGCCGACCGCGTCGAGGCAAACACCAATCAGCTGACAGAGATCGGTCACTGGGGAGTTCCGGTCTTTGTCTTCGAAGGCGAGCAGTTCTGGGGTCAGGACCGGATCGATGACCTTGCTCTCGTGCTCAGCGACGCTGGGCTTGGACGCCGTTAACTGAGGATTTTGTCAGCACCGGTTGTTATTGACCGCTCGCGGCTTTAGATTCTCCCCAAGTCGTCAA
>CAJBXY010000100.1 GCA_903959665.1 uncultured Solirubrobacterales bacterium
CCTTCACGGCCGATGTGCCGCACGGCATGGCCAAGGATCGGAGCCAGCACCGGGAAGGCCTCGCCGATCGCTTTCGGGTTGCCTGGCATGTTGACGATCAGCGTGCCGCCGGCAACGCCGCTGGTTGCGCGAGAGATCGCCGCCGCCGGCGTGAACTGCATCGAGGCAGCGCGCAGCGCCTCGGCGATGCCGGGGACCGGCCGTTCGATCACCGCTTCGCTGGCCTCGGGGGTCACATCGTCGGGGGTTAGGCCTGTGCCGCCGCTCGTGAGGATTACGTCGAACCCTTCTGCGACCAGCTCACGCAGCCGGCTCTCGATCGCGGCTTGGTCGTCGGCCAGCACTTCGCGCAGCTCAACGTCGCAGCCAGCCGCAGTGGCAGCGTCGGCGAGCGCCGGGCCGGATAGATCTTCGCCTTCCCCTTCGCCGCTTGCCAGCGAGCTGGAGATCGTCAGGATTGCTGTTCGCATCGCCCGGCCTCGGCCTTAGGACCGCGTCCAGTGGCCGGAGCGGCCGCCGCTCTTCTCGAGCAGCTCGACGCGCTCGATCGTGACGCCGCGTTCGATTCCTTTGACCATGTCGTAAACGGTCAGTGCCGCTACCGAAACTGCCGTCATCGCTTCCATCTCGACGCCGGTCGGCCCGTGAACGGTGGCGCTTGCGGTCAAGGTGACCGTGCCAGCGGCCGCGTCGATCACGCCATCTACTTCGAGATGGTCTAGCCCGAGTGGGTGGCAGAGCGGGATTAGTTCGGCGGTCCGTTTGGCGGCCATAATCCCGGCGATTCGAGCGCTGGCGAGCACGTCACCCTTCGGCGCGTCGCCTGCTGCGACGGCTGCTGCGGTAGTCGGCTGCATTCGCACGACCGCCCGCGCGACGGCCCTACGGTCGCTGGGCTCTTTGCCCGAAACGTCGACCATCCGCGCTTCGCCATCCTCGTTTAGGTGCGTCAGCCCGCTCACGCGGTCAGCCTAGCGTGGGGCCTTGGTTTCGCAGTCCGCTGCAAACAGATGACCACCGCCCTTGCGGCGCCTCCGACTGCGCTCCATACTGCCCCGATGAAGAAGAAACGCTCCGCAATCGCTCTGCTCGCTCTCTCGTTGGCCGCGATCGGCCTCAGTGCTTGCGGCTCGTCGGACACCACGACGATGACGCTGCAGTCGGTAAACGTCGTACTTAATGACCCCACGGCCAAGGCTCTCGCCGATCAACCATTCCCCGGCTTTCACTCAACGCTAACTGAGAACGGCAAAGTGGTCGGTGTGCTTGTGGGCGTCCGCCAGGTAGCTCGCGACGCCGCTGACCTAAAACTCTTGGCGGCAACTCTCGAGCCCAAGGGCTATGACTCGACGCTCGATGGCCAGTTCATGGCGATGTACACAATGCTGTTCGAGTTCGGCAGCGGCAATCAGATCATGGTGCAGGGCCCGGGAATCCTCTCGCCTGCGACGAAAGGCAATCTCGCCGCCGGCAAGCCGGTGGTTCGCGCGATTGTCGGCGGCACCGGCAAGTACAAGTTTGCCCGCGGCCAAGTGACGTCGACCCCCAACGCTGATGGCAGCTACAAGCAGGTGCTGGAGTTCAAGAACGACTAAGCGACCGGCGTGTGGCTGCGCTGCGCGGCGGCGATTAGGTCCTGCACTGCGGCGGCGTCGCCGTCACGGAGCAGCGCGATCGGGTCGGGCTCGCCGTTCACGATCTCTTCAAAGAAGGCCTTGCGGTCCTGATAGGTCGGCAGCGTCCCTTTGGCCCAGCCGCGAGTTTCGTTGAGCATGATCGCCAGCTGCGCGTACTCCTCGCCGAAGAGTTCGCCGATCTCACGCTTCATCCGCTTCGCCAGCGCCGGTGAGGCTCCTGCGGTTGAGATTGCGATTGCCAGCGGGCCGGTGCGGACTACCGCCGGCAGGATGAAGTTGCAGAGCGGCGGCACGTCGACGATGTTGACGAGCATCGCGCGCTTCTCGGCGTCCTCGTAAATCTGAATGTTGGTCTCGGTTGAGTCGGTGCAGGCGATCACGATGAAGACGGCCTCAAGGTCCTCGGGGCCGGCGTAGTCGCGCTGCTCCCAGGTGATTGAGCCTTCCGCGGCGAGCGCTTCAAGCTGCGGCCCGGCGTCGGGGGAGATGACGGTCACGTCGCCACCGCAGGCCAGCAACCCTTCGCTCTTCTCAAGCCCCATGTCGCCGCCGCCGATGACAACGCATCGCCTTCCTTTCAACTTCAGGCAGGCGATGTAGAACGGCGTTTCGAGCATGTCTTTGACGCAGGTCTGGTCACAGATCCCTTTGTCGTATTGGCAGACGCACTCTTTTCCGGCGTAGGCAGCAGCAGGCATGGTCGCTCCAGCGTAGAGGTTCGTATCGTCTGTACGTATGGCAACTGCACCACGGCTCAGAGAGATTCCCTTCCGCCCGGCCGGCCCGGGCGAGGGCTACTTCGACGATGACTCGCTGATCCGCCGCGTCAACCGTGAGCTGATCGTCGCCTTCTCCGGCGCCCGCGCGCTGCTGATGCAGGCCGCCCACCCGGTGATGTTTGAAGGCTTCTTCATCAAGACCGAAGCGAAGGAGGCTGCGCACGCGCGGCTGGCGCGGACGGCGACGATCATGAACACGATCTATTTTGGCCGCCGCGATGACGCCGACCGGATGACCGAACGGGTTCGTGAGGTTCACACGCGGATCAACGGCGTGCTCGAAGAGCCGGCCGGCAAGTACCCGGCCGGAACTCCCTACGCCGCCGACGACCCGCAGTTCCTGCTCTGGACGCTGGCGGCGCTGGTCGATTCGGCCGACCGGCTTTACCGCCTCTATGTAGACGAGCTGACGCGCGACGAGCGCGACGCGCTGTGGGGCGACTACCGCCTAGTCGGCAAGCTCTTCGGGCTTCAAGAGAACGAGATGCCAGCCACGATCGAAGGCTTTGACGCCTACATGACCGAGATGGTCGAAGGCGACCAGCTTTGGGTTACCGAGAGCGCGCGCGACGAGAGCCTCGCGATCGTGCTCCACCCGCCTGCGCCGATCTACATGCGCGGCCTAGTCGAGGCCGTCAACTTCATAATCATCGGCTCGCTGCCGGCGAAGATTCGCCGCGGCTACGGCCTTTCATGGGATCCGCTGCGCGAGACGATGCGGCTTGGCGGCGCCGCCTACACAAAGCGGCTGCTGCTGCCGCTGCTGCCGCAGATGATTCGTAACACGCCGGTTGCCGGTGGCAGGCTGCTGCCGGGCCCGCCGCGCGCCGCCGCCGCGGCCTAGCCGAGCGCAGGCAGTGGCGCGCCGAGCAGCGCTGCGACAGCGCCGGCCGCAGCGGCAAGCAGCAGCGTTGGCACTACGCCGAGCCGGGCGCCAAAGAGCAGTGCCGTCGCGACGACGGCGATCGCCCACTGCCAAGTGAAACTGAGGCCTGAGGCGAGCGGGATCAGCGCGCCGAAGATCGCTCCGACAGCGGCCGGGCCAGCGCCGTCGAGGAAGGCGCGCGCGTCAGTGTTGTTGCGCAAGCTGAGGAAGCGGCCGCCGCCGGCCATCACGAAGAGGAAGGAGGGGGCGAAGGCGACCAGCGAAGCCAGCAGCGCGCCGCCGAGCCCGGCCGCGGCGTAGCCGACGACGGCGACCGTCTGAACGACAGGGCCGGGGGTGATCTGCCCGAGCGCGACGGCGTTGAGGAATTGGCCGTCGGTCATCCAGCCGTAAACGCGAACGGCGTCCTCTTGCATGATCGGCACGATCACGAAGCCGCCGCCGTAGGAGAGCGCACCGACCTTCAGCGCCGTCCAGGCGAGCTGAGTCTGGGTCGAGAGGCTGGTCGCCGCAGCGACCAGCAGCGCGATTGCGGCAGGAGCACCGAAAGAGGAGAGCCGCGGAGCCTCGGCGCGGCGGATGATCAGCTCGACCAGGCCGCAGCCGATCAGCGCCAGCACGACGAACGGGCCGACAGCGATTACCGAGATCGCGCCGACGGC
>CAJBXY010000101.1 GCA_903959665.1 uncultured Solirubrobacterales bacterium
GCACAGTCACCTACCGCTTCCGCGTCCGCGTAGCGCCGCGTCCCGACCACCCGTTCGCGGAAGGTCACAGCCGCAGCGTCGCGGTCAAGGTTCACGGCTAGCGCGAACGAGCCGCGCTCAGCGTTATTAGGCTGCGTCGTGCAGAGCGTTGATGCGCTCGAGCGTCGCGAGGCGCGAGAGGGCTCGCTTCTCAAGCCGCTGCGCTTCAGCGGTGCTGACGCCGAGGCGACGGCCTGCCTGCGCGGTCGTGTGCGGCGACTCGCCGCTGCGACCAAAGCGAAGCTCAATCATCTGACGCTCAGCGATCGGAAGCTCTTCGAGCGCACGGTCGATCTGCTCTGAGACGTCATCGTCGCCGACCTGCTCTTCAGGCGTCGGTGCGTCGCTGTCGAGCAGCTCGCCAAGGCTCGCTGAATCGTCCTCGCCAACGCGGGCGTCGAGGCTCGCGGGCTTCGTATCAAGCTTGCGCAGGCGTTCAACTTCGTCCGGCTCAAATCCTGTTTCAGCGGCGATCTCTTCCGAGGTCGGGTCGCGCTCCAGCTTCGCTGCCAGGTCGGCAGCTACGCGCTCAACCTTGCGTGTCTGCTGAGCAACATTTGCCGGCAGACGAACGGTGCGAGCCGTGTTGTCAAGGCCGCGCTGAATTGCTTGGCGGATCCAGAGCGTTGCGTAGGTCGAGAAGCGGAAGCCCTTGCGGTAGTCGAACTTCTCGGCTGCGCGGATCAGGCCGATCATGCCCTCTTGGACGAGGTCCGACATACCGAGGCCGAGGCCCTGGTAACGGCGCGCGATCGAAACTACGAGACGCAGGTTGGAGTTGATCATCAGCTCCTTGGCGCGCAGGTCACCGCGCTCGATCCGCTTGGCGAGTTCGAGCTCTTCGGTTGGGCGCAGCAGGCGGTACTGCGACGCACGCCGCAGTAGCTGATCAACGGGGTCTGCGACCGTGGTCGGCTCGCGTACCTCGTCAGGCAGGGAGGATGAGATGTTGATTGTTGATTCCATATCCGATGTCCTAAGTAGGAATTGTAGCGGAAAATCGTTGCGCGTGCAACCTCAGCCGCACTGCCCTTCGATCACGCTCTGAAACTAAGTATCACTGTGGTGGTAAAGAGATCCTGAAGATCTGACAAATCTCTTCTTCACCGTCAACCACTTACACCCTTTACGGGCAAAAGATACGTTCCGATCTTGCAAGCGCGCCAGCAGTGCAAGCTGGCACCCAGCAACGCACAGCGTCAGCGTCGCTCAGCGCGGCGGCGCCGGCGGCTGTCGCGGCGCCGCTGGCGGCTGCACCTGCGTCGGCGCTTCGGGCACCTGGAGCGGCGCTGAGTCCTGCGCCGGGATTTCCGTAGTTGGCGCAGTAACGCCAGTAACGATCGCGCTCTGAGACTCCTGCAGCAGTTGCATCCCACACTGCCAGCAGTAGACCGCGCCACGGCTGTGCGGAGCGCCGCAGGCGCGGCAGCCGCCGCTAATTCCCTCGTAATCGGCCGCCAGCAGGCGCTCAACTTCGCCGAGCTGGGCATCCACCTCTTGCAGCTCTGCGGCGCGCCTGACTAGGACGTCGATCCGGAAGTGGTCGCGGACCGCCATCTCGTAGGTCAGGCCGCCTAGATCCCAGGTCATCTCGGCGACGATTGCAGCCAGCTCGTCGCGGCGCTGGTGCATCTCGGTGTAGGCCGGCGAGCCAACGCCAGGCTGCTGGTCGGCTGCTGCATTTGTTCCGTTCTTACGAACCCTGTCAAGAATGCTCATCGTTATCCGATCGTGTCGAAGGAGCCGCCGCCAGCCGGGGCCTTATTGTCAATTGGGGGTGGAGCGCCGCCTGTACCAACCGTCTTCGGCAGCTTCAGCGATTCCTTCTGGTACTGCTCGGGGGAGAGGCCCTCAAGCTTTTTCAGCGACGGGTTCGCAGCCGTTGATGCGGCCGGCGTGTCGCTTGTCGTCGACTTCGCCTTCTTCTTTGCTGCCGTTGACCCATCAGCGGCATCCCCGGCGGCAGCATCGGCGGCGACCGGGGCGGCGGCTG
The DNA here is from genome assembly GCA_903959665.1 of uncultured Solirubrobacterales bacterium. Lineage (GTDB taxonomy): Bacteria > Actinomycetota > Thermoleophilia > Solirubrobacterales > Solirubrobacteraceae > F1-60-MAGs163. Next base: position 2,033 of record CAJBXY010000101.1, read on the forward strand.
CCGGCCCGGTGGCAGCGCTGCCCGAGCCGCTGCCGGACTTACCGATCAGCACGCCAACGCCGAGCGCCAGCAGCAAGCAGGCGATCGAAGCGAGCGCGGGCATCGAGGAGCGCGTAGAAGATCCGCCAGCGGCGCCGGCTCCAGCCGGTACGGCGGCACTGGCCGGAGCCTGGGCCGCGGCGTCGGCCGCAAGGATCTGCTGGAAGTGGAGGTTTGCGCCGCTGCGGCGCGTGCCGCAGGAGAGGCAGTAGCGCTGGTCGGGACTCAGCGCTGAGCCGCAGGTAGTGCAGGCGTCGCCGGGAACCCCAACTAGCGGTGCGTTGATCTGGTCGCTAAACATGTTTTCTTAATCTCCAGTCAGTGTGGTCGGTGGTGCTAGGCACTTCATGCTTCCGCCCTTTGGGTTGCCAATGAAATAGACGCGAAAGAGGTTTGGTTTCTTTGTCGGCGCTGGCTGCAGGCGCTCGATGATCGCTCGCCCTGCGGCCTTAATGGTAGTCCCGCGGGAGCTGATGCAGGAGATCACAATGCGCTTCTGAATGATCTTCGAATTGTTCGTGATTACGCCACTGAGGTAAGCACCTGAAACGTCGCTCTTGAGAGCTTCCTTGGAGAGCGCGATCTTCGGCAGGGCGGCCTTGAGCGGCGTCTCGCTGATCCCAACCTTGGCCTTCGCGCTGCGCGGGATCTCCTGCGACTGAATCTGGTTGTTGACCCAGAAGCTGCGCCCCGGCTCTACGACTGCTGTGCTGATCAGCGAGGTGTCGAGCCCGGCCAGCGAGTTGTCCCAGATTTTCTTCTTCTTCGTGCCGAGCAGCTTGACTGCGATCGGCACGGCCAGCTGCGTCTTGCCGCTGTTGGCGAGATTGACGACGACAGCCGAGCCGTACTGGTCGTGAAGCACGGCCGTCGAGGTGACCTTGATCCTGGCGTTCTGCTTCGTCACTTTGAGCCCCTCGACGTTGAGCAGCTTCTTCGCGTTGAGCGATAGTCGCTGGCTCGTCTCTTGGGTCGACTCGCAAGCAGAGAGCCCGCCGACCGCAGCCAGCAATGCTGCAGCTGTGATCGCCAAGCGGAAGATCATCCGA
>CAJBXY010000102.1 GCA_903959665.1 uncultured Solirubrobacterales bacterium
CAGATCGCGGCCGTCGACCAGAGCCGCGACGCGCTCGACGACAACAAGACCGTCTGGGAAGAGATCAGCGGCGGCGACGAGCAGATCATGGTCGGCGAGCGCGAAATGAACTCACGCGCCTATACCTCGTCGTTCAACTTCAAGGGCTCCGACCAGCAGAAAAAGGTCGGCACGCTCTCGGGCGGAGAGCGCAACCGCCTCCACCTGGCGAAAGTGCTTAAGAGCGGCGGCAACCTGCTGCTGCTCGACGAGCCGACCAACGACCTTGATGTCGACACGCTGCGCGCGCTCGAAGAGGCGCTGCTGACGTTCGCCGGCTGCGCCGTCGTGATCTCGCACGATCGCTGGTTCCTTGACCGAGTTGCAACGCACGTTCTCGCTTTTGAGGGCGATTCGCAGGTGACCTGGTTCGAAGGCAACTTCGAGGCCTACGAGGAGCACCGGCGCGAGCTGCTCGGTGACGAGGCCGACCGACCGCACCGCATCAGCTACAAGCGCCTAACAAGGGACTAACAGAGAATGACGATGCTTCAGATCTCGCTTTTCACCGATCCAGCCTGCCCGTGGGCCTTCTCGGCTGAGCCGTTCCGGCGCAAGATCGAATGGCTCTATGGCGACCACGCGGCTTGGGAGCTTGTGATGGTTGGGCTGGCTGAGGATCCGGCTGAATTTGAGGCCAAGGGAATAACGACGGCAATGCTTTCTGCCGGGTCGAAGCAGATCGCGGCCGCTCACGGCATGCCAATCGACACCAGCGAGCGCGAACGTTTGATCGCCACGCTTCCAGCCTGCCGCGCCGTTGTCGCCGCGCGGCTGCACTCGCCCGGTCACCAGCAGACGTTGCTGCGCGCAATTCAGGTGCGCGGCTTTGCCGGTGAGCTGATCGACGAGCCGGCAACGATTGCAGCAGCGGCCGCCGACGCCCAGATCGACGCCGATAACTTGGAGCAGTGGTCGATCGACGGTGAGACGCTTGTGGCGCTGGCCTCCGACATGCAGCGCGCGCGCCACCCTCTGCCTGCCGCGCTGGTTCTCGACGAGCGCCTTGCCGACTGGGAAGGCGGCCGCCGCTACACCTGCCCCTCCTACGAGATTTCCGTCGATGATGGCGACCCAATCGCGATTCCCGGCTTCCAACCTTGGGCCGTTTACGACGTCGCGCTAGCCAACCTCGCCCCCGAGACGCCGCGGCGCGCGGCTCCGGAGAGTGTCAGCGAGGTGCTCGAGTGGGCCGCCGAGCCGCTCGCAACGCGCGAAGTCGCCGTTGTGATGGGAATCGAGCATGACGAGGCAGCTACCGCTCTTGCCGAGGTCGCTCAGCGCCGCGACGTTGGCGCCGACGCCTACTGGTCGCGCTAGCTAAAGCGACTGCAGCGCAGCGTCAAGCTCGCACAAATCTTCAAGCACTACGTCGGCATCGCTGAGCTGATCAGCGCCGAACGGGCCGGTCGCCACCGCCACCACCAGCGCGCCGTCGGCGCGGGCGCAGGCAATGTCGCGTGGCGTATCACCGATCACAACGGTGCGCTCAGCCGGCCATTCGTCGCCGCCGTTCCAGAGCTGCCCGGCGCGCATCCTCGCGATCGGCGGAAGCTCGTTGCGATCGTCGGAATCGGAACCGAAGCCGCCTTGACCCTCTGCGAACGGGTAGAGGATTCCGGCCGCGCCAAGCTTCAGCCTCGCGACCTGCTGAATGTTGCCGGTCACCAGCGAGCAGCGATAGCGCTCCTGCGCGGTGATCTGGGCGAGCACTTCGCTCGCGTGTGGGGCCAGGCGGTCGCTGAGGTCGTCGGGAACGAGCCGCTCGTAGTGGCTCGCCGCCGCGACGATGAAGTCGTCGCGGCGCTCGTCGAACTGCTCGGCAGGGATGCCGGCAAGCTCAAGGATGTCGCGCGCGATCGCTTGGTCTGTGCGGCCTGCGGCCTCAACGCCGTCGGCGCGCTGCGGCGGCTCGACCTCCCAGACCTCGCAGAGCGCCGCTACAACGGCGGCTGCGTGCGCGTCGGCGCCTTTGATCAGCAGCGTCCCGTCAATGTCGAAGAGCAGCAGCAACGGTGCGCTTAGCGCTCAAACGAAACGTCGGCCGGGAGCCGCAGAGCAAAGGCCGCAAGCAGTTTGGCGGTGTTCTCCACGTCGTCGAGCTGGACGACCTCGACGGGAGAGTGCATGTAACGCAGCGGCACCGAGACGAGCCCGGTTGGCACGCCGCCACGCGAACGGTAGATCGCGTCGGCGTCGGTCCCGGTGTGACGGCCCGATGCGGCCAGCGTGTAAGGAATCTTCTCGGCCTCGGCCGCTTCGATCAGCAGCTCCGAGATCAACGGGTGAAGGCTCGTGCCACGCTCAATCACCGGGCCACTGCCGAAGTGGTGTTTGCCGAGCTGGTTCTCATCGATCCCCGGAGCGTCGGTCGCGTGGGTTACGTCAACGGCGATTGCGAGGCCTGGCTCGAGCGAGTGGGCGATCGTCGTTGAGCCACCGAATCCGGTCTCTTCTTGCACGGCGGCGACGGCGATCACTTCGCCAGCTGCGCCGCCGGCCTCGGCGACGAGCCGCGCCGCTTCATAGGCGACGAAGCAGCCAAGGCGGTTGTCCATCGAGCGCGATGCCACTCGGCCGCTCTGCAATTCAACAGGGTCACCGGCGATTACGGCAACGTCGCCGACGCGAACCAACTCTCGCGCAGCGTCGCCGTCAACGGCGCCGATGTCGATGTGCATCGCCTTCATCTCCGGCACCTTCTTGCGGTCGTCAGCGTCGAGCAGGTGGATCGGCTTCTTGCCAACGACGCCCGGCACAACACCGTCGCGGGTCGCAACGGCGACGCGCTGACCAACAAGCACCTGCGCGTCCCAGCCACCGACGCCTGTGAAGCGGAGAAAACCTGAGTCCTCGATGTGCGTGACGATCAGCCCGATCTCGTCGATGTGGCCGACGATCGCCAGCGATGGACCGTCGCCGGTCCCGGCAACGCGCGCGGTCGAGCTGCCCATCACGTCGGCCTCGACCGAAGCGCCGAAGGCAGCGGCCGCATCGCGCCAGACCCCGGCCGGCGTCGCCTCGTAGCCGGAGGGGCCGTGGGCGGTTAGGAGGTCGTTGAGAACGGGAGGGATAGTCATCGCTAGCGAGCCTAGCGACCGGTCGTGCGCAGCGGCCGCAAATCAGGCACAATGGAGCCAACGGGGCGCAGCGAGAGCAATAAGGTGCTAATCCAGTCGGATTTACGCTATTTTATCTCTCCCGCCCGTAATAAGGAGCTAATAGAAGAAATGTCAGAGCCAACTCAGCGCCCAGAAACAATCGCCCTCCACGGAGGCCAGGAGCCAGATCCGACGACCAACTCGCGCGCCGTCCCGATCTACCAGACGACCTCCTACGTCTTCGATGACACCCAGCACGCGGCCGATCTCTTCGCGCTGGCAGTTCCCGGCAACATCTACACGCGGATCATGAACCCGACTTCGGGCGTGCTCGAACAGCGCCTGACCGACCTCGAAGGCGGCGTCGGCGCCGTCGCAGTCGCATCCGGCCAGGCTGCCGTCACCTACTCGATCCTCAACATCGCCCAGGCCGGCGACAACATCATCTCCGTTAGCCAGATCTACGGCGGCACCTACAACCTCTTCGCCCACACGCTGCCTCAGTACGGGATCGAAGTTCGCTGGGTCGACGCCGGTGACCCGGCCGCGGTAGCAGCAGCAGCCGACGAGCGAACGAAGGCCGTCTTCGGCGAGACAATCGGCAACCCGCGCCTCAACGTGCTCGACATTCCAGCTTGGGCCGAGGCCGCCCACAGCATCGGCGTGCCGCTGATCGTTGACAACACGGTCGCGACGCCGGTCGGCGCGCGGCTCTTCGATCAGGGCGTCGACATCATCGTCCACTCGCTGACGAAGTTCATCGGCGGCCA
>CAJBXY010000103.1 GCA_903959665.1 uncultured Solirubrobacterales bacterium
CGCGGCGGAACCGATCGCGTAAGCCTCCTCGCCTGTGTAGCCGGTGCCGGTGACGAGCAGCGTCGGCTGCAGTCCACCACGCTTGATCGGCTCCGGGCATACGAGCGACTCGGCGAGCCGTGCCTTTGGCGCTGTGAGCGCCGGCTCCTTGTAGGAGCTCTTGGCAACTGCCGACGATGCCGGCAAAGCGATTGCGATCAACGAGAGAGTTGCGGCGGCCAGCAGGCCGCGGCGAATTGGATAAGTCATCGGAGCAGACTAGCTGTTGGCAGCACAGAGCCGCGCCGGTCGTCATTTCCGTACGCTTGCGTTTATGAGTGAGATCTTCCGTACCCCAGACGAGCGCTTCGAAAACCTGCCCGGTTACGACTACGAACCCAACTACGTAGAAGTGAACGGAATGCGGCTCCACCACCTCGATGAAGGCGATGGACAACCGGTGCTTTGCTTCCACGGCGAGCCGAGCTGGAGCTACCTCTACCGCAAGATGCTCGACCTGCTCGTAGCTGACGGCAAGCGCGTGGTCTGCCCCGACCTCGTCGGCTTCGGCCGCTCCGACAAGCCGACCGACCAGCACTGGTACACCTACGAGCGCCACTGCGACAGCGTCACCGCGCACCTCGATCAGATCGAAGGGCTCGAGGACGTAACCGTCGTCGTGCAGGACTGGGGCGGCCCGATTGGGCTGCGCTGGGCGACCGAACACGCCGATCAAGTTGGACGGCTCGTGGTCATGAACACAGGCATCTTCACCGGCCGCGTCAGCAAAGCCTTCCATCAGTGGCAAGAGTTTGCGCGCAAGACGCCTGACCTCCCGGTCGGCTTCGTAATTCAAAACGCCACAACAACCGAGCTGGGCGACGACATAATTGCCGCTTACGAAGCTCCGTTCCCGACTCCCGAGAGCAAAGCCGGCGCGCAGCAGTTCCCGCTACTGGTTCCCGTCAGCGAAGATCAGCCCGGCGTTGCCGAGATGGTCGCCACCCGCGACGCCCTAATGGCCTGGACAAAGCCAGCACTGGTCGCATTCTCCGACACAGATCCAATCTTCCCGTCGCCAAAGGCAGGGAATCGGGTCTGCGAGATGATCGCGAGCGCCGATGAGCAAGTAGTGATCGAAGGGGCGGCCCACTTCCTCCAGGAAGACAAGCCGGAAGAGATTGTCGCCGCGATGCGCGCCGAGCTCTTTAGCTAAACGCGATCACGCTGCGGATCCCGTCCTGGGCCTCCATCAGCTCAAAGCCGCGGTTCACTTCGTCAAGGCTGAGGCTGTGCGAGATGAACGGGTCAACGTCGATCTCTCCTTCGAGATAACGGTCGATCAACGCCGGCACCTGGTCGCGGCCCTTGACGCCACCGAACGATGAACCACAGACGCGGCGGCCGGTAATCAGCCAGCGCGGAATGATGTCGAGCGTCTCGCCCTTGCCGGCGACGCCGGCGACGGTGCAGAGCCCCCAGCCCATCCGTGCCGACTCGACGGCCTGCTGCATAACCGAGACGAGGCCGGTCGCCTCAAAGGTGTAGTCGGCGCCGAAGCCACCGGTCTCTTCAAGAACCCGTTCAACTGTGTCGGGGCCTGCCGTCCAAGTGTCGGTCGCGCCCTGCCCGCGGGCCAGCTCAAGCCGATCGTCAGAGAGGTCGACGCAGATGATCCGCTCCGCGCCCTGCAGCCGCGCGCCGGCGACGGCGCCAAGGCCGACCATTCCGGCGCCGAAGACAACGCAGGTCGTGCCCGGCTCAACCTTCGCCGTATAGATCGCCGCGCCAAGGCCGGTCGAAAGACCGCAGGCGAAAAGGCAGGCGTGGTCGAGCGGCGCCTCTTTCGAGATGTTCGCCAAGGCGATCTCCGGCATCACGGTGTACTCAGCGAAGGTCGAGGTTCCCATGAAGTGACGCAGCGGCTCACCATCGAGCGAAAGGCGCGTAGTGCCGTCGGGGAGGTAGCCCTCGCCCTGCTGCTCGCGGATCGCAAGGCAAAGGTTGGTGCGCGGATCGAGGCAGTGAATGCACTCGCGGCACTGCGGCGAGAACAGCGTCACGACATGGTCGCCGACCGCAACAGAGCTGACGCCCTCACCTATCGCCTCAACAACGCCAGCGCCCTCATGACCGAGCACGGTCGGCGCGTAGCCGGAAGGGTCAACACCCGAGGCCGTGTAGAGGTCGGTGTGGCAGACGCCGCAGGCAACGAGCCGCACCAACACCTCGCCGGCCTTCGGCTCCTCA
>CAJBXY010000104.1 GCA_903959665.1 uncultured Solirubrobacterales bacterium
GGCGCGGCCTTGGTAGTAGTGCGTCAGCTTCGAGATGCACTGCTTGACGACACAGCTAGGTCCGTCCGTGTTCGGCGTCGTCGGCTCCTGGAGCACCTTGCGCTTGTCGCTCATGTCCTTCTCAGCGAAAGCCTTGGTGCGCGGCAGCTTGAGATTCTCGACCCTCGGGATGTACTTCGACGGTACGCGCGGGTTGATGCCGATGTCCTGACCTGCGTTGGCCTGCTCGGCTATGTCCTCGCGATGCTGGCTCGGCGGCGTGTAGTACTGAAACCAAGGCTTCTTTGACTTTGCGCCTGCCGCCATAAACTGGCGAGCCGTTTCAGCTTCAACCGAGGTCGTGTAATTCTCGTCGACGGTCGTCCCGAAGGTCCACGGCTTCGGCCGCGACATGAAGAAGCCGAACAGGTTGCTGACCAGCCCGGGGTAGTCGAGGATCAACTGCTGGCCGACGACCTCGGAGAAAGCGTGCGTGCGGGCAATCCAGTCGGGGTCGCCGTACTCGACCAGCTTGCCGTTGCGGTTGTAGCGAACGTTGAAGGCGTCGATCGTCGTCTCGTCGATTGAAACCTGCCAGTCGTCCCATCCTTTTGGCACCTCAAGCTGGTCGAGCTCGCCGTAGCCGTTGAGATATTTTCCGCTGACGCCGGTGCGATAACCGCCGCTCTGGAGCCAGGAGGCCATCTGGTTGTCTTTCGTCTTCCAACCGATGAAGTTGTCGGGCGAGAAGACGCTGTCAACGCCGTGGTTGTGAGTCAACTGGCCGGTCAGGAAGGTCGTTCGTGCCGGGCAGCAGAGCGGGTAGGTGACGTAGTTCTTTGTGAACGAAGTGCCGTTCTTCTTGAAGAACGAAGCGGTCTTCGGCATGAACTGAAGGTTGTCGTAGCTCATGTCGTCGGTCATAACGACGAGCACGTTGGGATTTGGGTTCTTAGCCGAAGCGGCTGCCGGCAGCATCACTGCCGCCACAATCCCAGCGAGCGAAACGAGTAGTGCGGCGCGACGAAACATTCAGACCCCCTCTCCCCGACTGACCCAACGCCAGCCTTTGATCAGTATCCCAGATAGTCTGTCGGCAGGCGCCGCTTGAATCTGCGGGCGGCTCGCGAAACGGCTGGATTTGCCTTGTCCGTCTGGTAGCGTGCCGATAAACCAACAGCGAGGACGGTAAAGAGAGATGAGTTTCGATCCGCTAATTCAGGCGCTGCAAGACAATCCGGAGCTCGTAGAGGAGCTAAACGCGGCGAAGACGCCACGCGAGCGTGACGCAATACTCGATGCCCACGGCATCGAAAAGCCAACGATGGACTCAGAATTCCCCGACCCGGCGGCCGGTAGCATCGACCCCTTGAACTTTTCTTTCCCTCTCGAATCTCGGCAGCCTATCCGGCGGCCCCAGCCGTTCATCAAGAAGCCCAGTTAGAGCCAGACAGATTCCTGCATGCAGCAGGGATCGCCGATTAAGTAAGCAGCCTGCCCCAATTGAAGTGGCGAGCGCCACTAACGGCGCAACAAAGGGCTGCTCTCTGGGTTGGTGAAGGTAGTGCAGATGATCATCCCTTTAGAGAAGGCCTCTACTTTGCGGGCCGTGACGAAAATGGTCGATAAGTTCTCGCGCCCCGGCCGCATCGCGGTGCTTGCTGCTCTCTTCGTGGCTATCGGCGTGGCGATCGGCCCCGACCGCGCCGATGCTGCCGCCATCAACGCAGCCTTCAAGGGTCAGTCGATGTGGGTTTGGAA
>CAJBXY010000105.1 GCA_903959665.1 uncultured Solirubrobacterales bacterium
CCGGCCGCTCTTTGAGCAGTACGACGCGATCGTCCAGTCGCGCACAGTGCGCCGCCCCGAGCAGGCCGACGCAGCGGTGTTGGCGCTGCCGAACGGCACCGCTCTAGCCGTCAGCATCGACGGCAATGGCCGCCGCGTCGCCGCCGACCCGTACCGCGGCACGCTCGGCGTTGTGCTCGAGTGCGCCTCCAACCTTGCCTGCGTCGGCGCTCACCCGCTCGGCACAACGAACAACCTCAACTTCGGCAACCCCGAGAAGCCACACGTCGCTTGGCAGCTAACCGAGGCCGTGCGCGCAATCGCCGAAGCCTGCACGGCGCTCGAAGCGCCGATCGTCGGTGGCAATGTTTCGCTCTACAACGAGGGGGCATCGGGGCCGATCTACCCGACGCCGGTGATCGGCATGGTCGGCCTGCTGCCCGACGCCACGCGCGCAGGCCGGCTCGGTTTCGTCGAAGAGGGAGAGGCGATTGCGCTGGTCGGCCCGTTCGCGCCGTCGCTGGCGGCCAGTGAACTTTCGAAGCTCCGCGGCGAGCCGCTGCCAGACGGTCTGCCCGAAGTTGAGATCGAAGCCGTCCGCGACGCTCAGGCCGCCGTCCGCGGCGCCGTTCGCGACGGCCTTATCGACTCCGCCCACGACATCGCCGAGGGCGGAATCGCCACGGCGCTGGCTGAGTGCGCGCTGGCCGGTTCGATCGGCGCAGCGGTCGAGATTGAGGCCGGCGGCGACGCTTGGCAGGCCTGCTTTGGCGAAGCACCCGGCGGCTTCGTCTGCTGCGGCCACGCCACCGCGCTGGCCCAGCTCGGCGAGCGCACGAAAGTGACCGTGATCGGCAAGGTCGGCGGCGACCGCTTGGAGATCGATCTCGGCTCGGAAAAGATCGAGCTGGGGCTCGATCAGCTGCGCGAGCGCCACCGCGCGTTGGAGTCGGTTTTCCAATGATCTTGAGCGGGAAATCGGGCCGGTTCTGTGAGCCTCGGTGGTACTCTCTACTGACTCTGCCCCGTATGGCGACCGGACGGGATTCATGACCGAGCAGCCCTCTTTCGATGAGCGCGACGGACCCCGCGATGAGTGCGGCGTCTTCGGCATTTACGCACCCGGAAAAGAGGTCGCGCGGCTCACCTACTTCGCGCTCTACGCGCTTCAGCACCGTGGCCAAGAGTCGGCCGGGATCGCCGCCGCCGACGATGGCGGCTTCATCATCACGCAGCGCGCGCTAGGGCTCGTAAGCCAAGTTTTCAAGGAGCACGACCTGCGCGCGCTTGACGGCGACCTTGCGATCGGTCACGTGCGCTACTCGACGACCGGCTCCAGCGGCTGGGAGAACTCGCAGCCTGTGCACCGCACCGGCAGCGCCACCAGCAGCGGCCGCGAGCTGGCGCTGGCACACAACGGCAACCTGACGAACGCCGTCGAGCTCCACGCCGAGCTGCGCGCGCAGGGCGTCGAGTTCACTTCCACCTCCGACTCCGAGATCATCGCCGCGCTGATCGCCGACGATCCAAGCCCAACGATCGAAGAGTCGGTCTGCGCAATCATGCCGCTGCTGCAGGGAGCCTTCTCAACCGTCGTGATGACAAACGAGCGCGTCGTCGCCTTCCGCGACCCGGCCGGCGTGCGGCCGCTCGTGCTCGGCCAAATTGACGATGGTTACTGCGTCGCCAGCGAGTCCTGCGCGCTAGACATCATCGGCGCCACCTACATGCGCGACGTGCTGCCGGGTGAGATGGTGTCGATCGGCGCCGACGGGATTCGCACTCAGATGGTGATTGAAGGAGCGCGCGAAGCCTTCTGCCTCTTCGAATACATCTACTTCGCTCGCCCCGACTCGAAGATGAACGGCACCGTGCTGCAGGCTGCGCGCGGGCGGATGGGTGAGGCGCTGGCGCGCGAGCATCCAGCCCCCAGCGCCGACCTCGTGATCGCCGTCCCCGACTCCGGCAACGCCGCCGCGCGCGGTTTCGCCCGAGAGAGCGGGCTGCCCCAGGACGACGGCTTCGTCAAGAACCGTTACGTCGCACGAACCTTCATCCAGCCCGGCCAAGAGCTGCGCAAGCAGGGGCTGCGGCTTAAGTTCAACCCGCTGCCAGAGATCGTCGGCGGCAAGAAGCTGGTCGTAGTTGATGATTCGATCGTGCGCGGCAATACCACGCGGCAGATCGTCCAAATGTTGCGTGAGGCAGGCGCGCTTGAGGTGCATCTGCGGATTTCGGCGCCGCCGATCCGTAACCCGTGTTATTACGGCGTCGACATGTCAACGCGCGAAGAGATGATCGCCCATGGCAAGACGGTTGACGAGATCGCAGAGATGCTCGGCGCCGATTCGCTCGCCTACGTTTCGCTCGAAGGTGTTTACGGCGCGATCGAAGGTCAGCCTGCCAACCACTGCGACGCTTGCTTCTCCGGCAACTACCCGCTGCCGGTCGCCGAAGAGGGCAACAAGCTGGCGCTTGAGTCAGAGCTCCCGATGGCGCCAACATCGGCTTGACGGCAGCGATGAGTAATC
>CAJBXY010000106.1 GCA_903959665.1 uncultured Solirubrobacterales bacterium
CTGGTTTAGCTGATCTGTCGTCAGGCAAGCCATCTTCAGAGACGGGTTGGTCACGATCGCGATGCCGTCGTTGGCAACCTCGACCTGTGCGTACTCAACGTTGTTCTTCTTGCAGACCGGCACCTCGTCGGCGTCGTCGATCGGCCGTGAAGCGTCGGCAATGTCAATTTCGCCGGCGCAGAACTTCTCGAAGCCGCCGCCGGTGCCGGACTCGCCGACCGTGACCTTGGCGTCAGGGTTCGCCGACTGGAAGCCCTCGGCTGCTGCCTGGGCGAAGGGGAAGACGGTGCTTGATCCGTCGATGGCGACAGCGCCGGAGACGCTGCTTGTGCTCGTGCTGGAGTCGCTGCTGCTGCCGCAGGCAGTTACGCCAACGGCGAGTGCGCCAACTACAGCGCCGATCATCAGTCTTTTCTGCATGGGAGGATTAGGCCTCTTTCGGATTGGTTTTATCGAACGTCGCTGAGCTTCAGTCTGCTACGCGCGCAGCCCGGTCATGTGAACGAGATGTGAAAAAGTGTGACTAGGTTGAAATCAGCCGGCGGCGCGCTTGTGACGCGCTACCGCCTTGAGCCAGCGGATTCGTGCCTGCGTTATCTGGTCGGGCGTCACTGGGACCAGCGAATTGGCCTTGGCGAACATCGCGGCGTTGGCAAGAACAATCTCAACGAACGTCGAAACAGCCGATTCGCTCGTAATCTGTTTGAGATCGAAGTAGTAGTAGAGCGGCCGTGAGAGCGGGCTGTAACTGCCGCTTTGGATCGTCGCCGGCGAAGGGCTGACGCAGCCGTCGCCGCCGTCTACGTCGACAACCGAGTTGCGCTGAAGCTGATCGGAATTGCGCTCAGACCGGTCGGCGAGGGTCGCGTAGTCGAAGTAGCCCAGAGCCGCCTTGTCGGCTGCGACCGCGTCGGCGAAGGCCTTCGCCTGCCGATAGAGGAACGGGGAATAGTCGCTGCGCGAGTTTCCGGCCTCCCCGTTGATGGCCGACGTGAAGAGCTCAAAGACCGGCGAGCTCTTAGTCGGGCCGAAGAGCGATACTTCGGTGGCTGGCAGCCCGCCGCCAAGCTGCGCGTAGCTGCTCACCGTTGAGTCGCGGCGCCAAAGCTTCTTTAGCTGAGAGGTTTTCAGGCAGCCGACCGTGAGCTCCTTGTTCGAAACGACGACCGCCGCCTCGTAGGCGACCAGGATGCGATGAGGGGTAATCCCATTCTTGCGGCAGAGCTGAGCCTCGGAGCTCGGGTTGATCGACCTCGAAACGGCAGCAACATCGATCTCCCCGCTACAGAGCTTTGCGAACGCAGCGCTGTTGTCGCTGACCGTCAGCGGCGTGTTGGTGTCTCCTGTGAGCTCCATGAATGAGCGCTTGGCGCGCAAGTTGAAGGCCGCCATAGCTGAGCTGCCATCTACAGCGACGCGGCCGGTGACCACCTTGCTGCGCGTCTTCGTTGGGTAGCCGCAGGCGCCGACAGCGAGCAGTAGGGCACCACAGATAACGCCGCCGATCAACCGCTTGCCCACAGACCCTCCTCAATCGCTGTAACGGCGAAGAGTATTGGAGCCGCGGCGGATCGCGCCTACAGAGCCGACTGAGCTGCGCCGCTCTCGCCCGCACTTTGCAGAGCCGGCGCGAAGCGATAACCGAAGCCTACGTGGGTATGAATGAACGACCACGCTGGCAGGGTCTGCGCCAACTTAACGCGCAAACGACGAACGTAAACGTCGACAGTTCGATCACCAGGGCGAAGCGGTTCGCCCCAGACGGCCTCGTAAAGCTCTTCGCGGCGGACGATCCGGCCATCGTTGCGTGCCAGTTCTACAAGCAGCCCAAACTCACGGACCGAGAGATGAAGCGCAACGCCCGAGGCGGAGGCAAGACCCTCGTTTGGCCGCAGCTCAAGCGGGCCGAAGCTGAAGGCGCTAGGGAGTTGGCTCATCTTTGCGGCTTCAGCTTCACGGATTGTCACCGTCAGCAGTCTGAATGGCGCGCGCGCCTGACTCTTTACCGAGAGGTGAAGCGACTGTGAACGAGTGGTGAAGAAAAGCTTGCTGAAAGCCGCCGGGGAGGCGAAGGCGCTACCTTGCCGCCGATGGCCCTGAGGAGCGGATCAAGCGAAGAGGCGGTGCTCGAGCTGCTCGAAGAGTCGGGCCGCAACATCGAACGGACGGCCTTGGTGCTGCGCGACCTGATCGCCGACTACCCGCTCCACTCCGAGCTGGCGCGCGAGCTGGTTGTGCTCGAGCATGAGGGTGATCGCATCACTCACGACCTGATCGTGCAACTTGGCAGCCAGAAGAAGACGGCCGTCGTAACGGCAGAGGACGGTTACGCGCTGGCAACAACGCTCGACGACATCGTCGACTACGCCGAGCAGACCGGGGACATGCTCGGCGTCTACGGCGTCGAAGCGCCGATGGAGCAGGCCGTGCAGATGGCCGAAGTGCTGGTCGGCGCCGCCGAGCAGGTTGCCGTGGCGCTGCGCTCATTGCGCACGGGAACCGACATAAACCCCGCGCTGGTTGAGATTCACCGCCTCGAAAACGAGGGTGACACGCTCCACCGTGAAGCGCTCGCAGCGCTATTCACCGGCGGCATCGACCCGATGGTCGTGATCCGCTGGAAGGACATTTTCAGCTGGATCGAAGGCAGCATCGACTCATGCGAGCAGGTAGCGCACCGGCTTGAGGGAATTGTGCTGCGCGC
>CAJBXY010000107.1 GCA_903959665.1 uncultured Solirubrobacterales bacterium
CCGGATTGCGTCAGCTCAGCGCCCAGGCCGGCGTCGGGCCAGCCGCCCGTCGCACCAGCCAGCAGATCAATGCGACGAGCGCCAGTGAGCCGGCCAGCACAGGCGCGATCTGCCAGCCCCAATCCTGCGAGGAGCAGAAAGCGACCGAGTTGTTGGCGGCGTGAATAGCGATGCAGGGATAGAGCGAACGGGTCTTGGCGTAGAGCAGGCAGAGCGCAAAACCGAAGAAGGCAAGCGGCACGAGGAAGGCGATGTTCGACGAGCCAGCGTGGATGCCGCCAAAGATCAGCCCGGTGACCAGCGCCGCTGGCCAGATCCCCTTCCATGAGCGCAGCGCGGTGAAGAAGAAACCGCGGAAGAAGAACTCCTCCGCCAGCGGCGCCAGCACGCAAACAAGAATGCCAACCGCAACCAGCGCCACGCTGCTCTTGTCGGCGCCAAGCTCGCTGGGGAGCGTGTCGGCCGCATCTTCAGCGCCAATCAGAGCCACCCACGCGAGCGTGACCGCCAGAAAGCTCACCCAAGTGAGCAAAGCCCAGCCAACCGCGGGCCAGAGACGCGTGCCGCGCAAACCGAAATCCCATGGTCGTGGGCGCCCAGCGACACGGGCAAGAACGAGCGCCGCGCCGATCAAGCAGAGATCTTGAACGACGGTCGCAAGGATGTTGATCGCCGGTGACGGGTTGGACAGCTTGCCGCTCGTGATGACCGATCCATCGAAGGCAGCCCCGATCAAGGTCAAGATCACGGCGCCAACGGCGGCGGCCACGAAGCCCACCAGCAGTGCCGCAAAGCCCATCCAGACGCGCCAGTTCGGCGCCATCGACGTCGGTTCGATTCCATCCGGCAGCTCCGGCCGCTGCGGCGCAGGCGGGTGAGTGAACGGCGCCTCAAGCCCTGCTGGGTAAGCGGTCGACATCGGCCGCAACCTTAGCGACCAGCGGCCAACAGAGCTTCGAGTGAATCGAGCACGATCACCTCATCCAAGTCGCCGTATTGGCCGTATCGATCAACGAGCACGGGGAGAACCTCGGCAGCTCGGGCCAGCTCCAGATCGGACGACGGATCATCGCCAACGTGCCAAACGGTTGAATCGGAACCACCGCCGACGCGGCTGATGGCGCGGGTGATCAGCTCTGGATCAGGTTTCGCCAGCCCCTCCTCGGCTGAGATTACGACGGCGTCAACCTTCTCCCGCAGCCCGATCTGATCGAGAACCTCGTAGAGCGAAATGTCCCAATTACTGACGATCACGAGCCGAGCACCGGCGGCGCGCAGAGCGTCGAGAACGCCCGCTACCTCAGGGAAGGGGGCGAATTGGACCGCCTCACCGAGCGCTTCGCGCATCGCCGCAAAGCCGATCACCGACGCCGACTGCGGCAATGCTTTTGCGAGCACTTCGGTCGAGCGATCCCGCAGCTGCTCGAGCGCCTCCTCAGTGCCCGCGAACGCGCTGTTGGCGCGGTAGTAGGACATCTCCGCGCCAAGGCCTGCGGCGGCCTCCTCGCTGCTGACGATGACGCCACGACTGGCAAGCGCAGCGACCAGACCGCCGACCGGATCGACGACCTCAATTAGCGTGCCGAGCGCGTCGAGCGAGATGATCTCCGGCAGCTCAGCAGGTAGCGATTGAGTCATCGTTGAAGTGCTATTCCCCGCGCGGCTGCCTGAACCTGCCAGCGAAGCGGCGCTCGGCGCCCTTCTCAGCAGCTAGAATTGTCTCTCTTCGCCGCAGAAACGGGCACTTTTGGAAGGTGCCAGCAAGCCTGCCGCGAACAACTACCCACGTGTCTCTACGCAGCCGAAAACTTCGTCGTCGTCGCAGCCAGGCAGGAGCCGGGCGAGCGATCTTTGCCCTGCTCGCAGTCGGCGGCGCGGCAACATTCATCGCCGTCTTGGGCGGCTTCGGCTACCTCGCTTCGATCGCCTCGTCGGCGCCGAAGCTGAGCGAACTGAAGCCTGCCGAGCAGGGCGCAACATCGACCGTCTATGCCGCTGACGGCACGCGCCTTGGCTTCATTCAGGGCGACGTGCTCAGAACCCCGGTGAAGGCCTCGCAGATCACGCAGGAGATGCGCGACGCGACGGTCGCGATTGAGGACCAGCGCTTCTACAAGCACAACGGCGTTGATTACGAGGGCGTTGCGCGAGCGGCAGTCAAGAACTTCTCCAGCGGGTCGACCGTTCAGGGCGGATCAACGCTGACGATGCAGCTGGTTCGCAACATGTACCAAGGTGGCCGCGAACGAACGATCGACCGCAAGATCCGCGAGGCCAAGCTCGCGACCGACATCGAGCGCCGTCACCCCGGCGCCGCCGGTAAGCGCTGGATTCTCAACGAGTACATCAACAACGTTCCCTACGGCACCGTTGGCGGGCAGACCGCCGTTGGCGTCGGCGCAGCCGCGCGCGTGCTGTTCGGCAAATCCTCAAACGAGCTGACGCTAAGCCAGTCGGCGCTGCTGGCCGGGCTGCCGCAGGCGCCATCGCAGTACAACCCTTTCTTGGCGCCCGATCTGGCTCGCCAGCGTCGCGCGCAAGTGTTGGCCAAGATGAAGGAACAGGGCTACATCAGCGCCGACCAAGCCGCGGCGGCCAACCGCGAACCGCTCGGCGTCAAACACAGCCGCTACTACGCTCAGCGCCGCGAGGGTTACTTCTTCGATTACGTCAAGAAGGAGCTAATCGCCCGTTACGGCGCCGAGCGCGTCAAGGCCGGCGGGATGAAGGTCTACACAACCGTCAACCTGAAGCTCCAGCGCCGCGCCCGCGAGGCGATCGCCGCCAACCTCGGAACCGGCGGCCCCTCCTCATCGGTCGTCAGCATGGATCCCAAGACCGGTGAGATCAAGGCGATGGCTTCTTCGGGCGACTATTCGGCTTCGAAGTTCAACCTCGCAGCTCAAGGCCACCGCCAGCCGGGCTCGACCTTCAAGGTGATGGTGCTGATGGCGGCGCTGCGACAGGGCGTTGACATCAATGCCACGACGTACGAATCGAAGCCGCTGAAGTTCGTCGATGAGGGAACAGGGACGCCGATCGACGTTCAGACCTACGACCACTCCTACGGCGGCTCGATGTCGGTCTTCCAAGCCTTGGTCAAGTCTGACAACACGATCTTCCAGCAGCTAGACCTCGACGTTGGGCCCGAAGAGGTGCGCCGCGCCGCTTACGACCTCGGCATCACAAGCAAGCTCGACGCTTACCCAGCAGAAGGGCTCGGCGGCCTAACCAACGGCGTTACCGCGCTGGAGATGACGCGCGCCTACGCGACGATCAACAACGGTGGCTGGCGGACGCGGGCAGTGGCGATCAAGAAGGTTGAGTTCGCCGACGGCCGTGTAGACAGCTCGCTTGGGCGCCGCGACCGCGTAAAAGCGTTCACCGACGGGCAGACCTTTGAGGCGGTCAAGGCGATGGAAGCGAACGTGATCGGCGGCACCGGCACCGGCGCCCAGCTCGGCTGCCCGGTAGCCGGCAAGACCGGTACGACGAACGATTCGACCGACGCCTGGTTCGGTGGCTTCACGAGCTCGCTGAACACAACCGTCTGGGTCGGTTACCCGGACGCAGCGATCTCAATGGGCGGAATGTCGGGCGGCGCAGCGCCGGCCAGCATCTGGCGCGACTTTATGACGACGGCGATGGAAGGGCGACCCTGCGACCCCTTCGCGGAGCCGAAAGAGCCGTTCGTAGCTCAGGAGTTCCTCGGCACCTACGCAACCGAGGGCGCGCCCGGCGACGCCGTCGATCCGCTCGCCAAGGATAAGGACAAGAAGGACAAGGACAAGAAGAAGAAGGACGGGGAAAATAACGGTGGTCAGTACGAATCGCCGCCGAACCCGAAGCCGACGCCAACTCCGGTACCGAAACCAACACCAACTCCAAAACCAACGCCCGAGCCAACGCCCGTTGATCCAGGCACCGGCGGGGTAGAGCCCGGTTAACGGGCGCAGCGACTGCTACGGTCAGCGCCGATGGCCAAAGAAGAAAAAGTCGAGTTCGAGGGCGACGTAGTTGAGGCGCTGCCGAACGCGATGTTCCGCGTAAAGCTCGACAACGGGCACCTTGTGCTCGGTCACGTAGCCGGCAAGATGCGCCGCTACAGAATTCGAATCCTCCCCGGTGACCGCGTCCGCGTAGAAGTTTCGCCTTACGATCTTGACCGCGCGCGGATCGTCTACCGCCACCGCTAGGGGGCCTTTAAGTTGAGCGAACGCTCGCTCATCGACGCCTTCGAGCAGCTTTTCTCGCCTCGCGGCGAGCGCAACGTCGGCTGGATCGGCGACGACTGCGCGGTTGTCCGTTCAAAGCCTTACTGCGTGACGAGCGTCGATTCGATCGTCGACGAAATTCACTTCCGCCTCAGCAACGAGCATGTCAGCGTCGCCGACGTTGGCCACAAGGCGCTCGCCGTCGCCCTCTCCGACCTGGCAGCTATGGCCGCCGAGCCGGGTGAGGCGTACATCTCGCTCGGCATCCCCAGCGACCTCGGTGAAAGCGACGTGCTGAGCCTTGCCGCTTCGATCGAGCGGCTCGCTGAAGCGACCGGCGTGACGGTCGCCGGCGGCGACTTGGTTCGCTCACCGACGCTGTTCTGTTCGGTCACCGTCGTCGGCTGGAGCGATGACGCCGAGCAGCTGATCGGTCGCGGCGGCGCGAAGGCCGGTGACGGCGTATTTGTCAGCGGCCCGCTCGGCGGCGCGGCGGCCGGCCTGGCGCTGCTCGAAGGTGCCGCCGGCCGCGGGCTTGAGCGGCAGCTCGCCGATGCGCTGATCATGGCGCAGCTGCGGCCACAACCACGGTTCGATTGTGCCCGTCAGCTGCGCAGCGCAGGGGCCGGTGCGCTGATCGACCTCTCCGACGGGCTCGCGACCGATGCCGGCCAGATCGCTTCACGCAGCGCAGTTACGATCGAGATCGACTTGGCCGCTATCCCGCTAGCCACAGGCGTTGAGCAGATTGCCGCCGAGCTCGGTCGTGACGGAGCCCAATTTGCTGCCAGCGGCGGCGAAGACTTTGAGCTCTGCGCCTGCCTGCCTGAGGCTGCAGCCGCTCAGGTGGACGGTTTGATTCGCGTTGGCAGCGTTCTTGATGGCCCCGGCGAAGTTCGTTTCATCGGCCTTGGCGGCGAGCAAGTCGAGCTCCACGGCTACGAGCACAAAGTTGGCGACTAGCCCTCAGCGTCGGCGAGCTGAATCGACTCCGCCGAGCGAGCCAGGCCCGGCGTAGCTGACCGGGCCGCGAACGGTAATCGCCTGATCGGGCGCGCGATCGCGGCGCACGGCGCGCAGTAGCGCCGCGGCGCCCGCGCCGCAGGCGACGCACCAACCGAGCGAAGCCAGCAGCGGCGGAGTGCCGCCGGCCAGGGCGACGAAGATGAACCAGATCAGCTCCAGCGGCGAGAGCGAGAATTGGCTGAGGTAGACCAGTGCCACGGCGACCACAGGCAGCAGACTGACGAGAATCCAGAAGATTGCCCAGCGGCGACGCAGCGGCAGCTCGCGGGCGCCGACCAGAAGCCAGATGTTGACCGGAAGAACCAGCAACAGGGTGGCGTACGGATTAAGAATCCAGACGATGATTGCGACCAGCGAAATCACGAGCGCCGGCGCCATCGAGGCGCCGTCAGCCTCGCTCGAATCGCTGACGGTTAGCGCGCCGTTGATCAACGGGCGCAGGACGAGAAAGGCCAGCGCGAAGATCACGGCAGCGCAGACCAGCGCGCCGATCCCTGCCGCCGCGAGCGGCAGCGAACCGGGCGGGGCCGGTGGCGCTGTCGCGTTGATGACGCTGAACAGGCCGAGCGCGCGGATGAAGAGCTCTGCCAGCGCGAATGGCAAGGCGATCGCGAGCACCCAGACGATCCAGCGGGCGACAGCAGAGCGCTCGCGGCGCAGCCGTGCGAACCCGTCCGCGGCCGCTAACAGCGCCGGCAGCAGCAGTGCGGCGGTGAGGAGGCGGATCGCCCACGGCGGAAGCAGCTTGCGCGTGATCACGAGATCAAGGCTGGGGCTGGCGGCGCTGATCGTTGCGCCGCCGTCCAAGGCCGTCAGCGAACGCAGCGCGGCGCGGCCGAAGCTCTGCAGCCGCGTCGAGTCGACCGGCGCGTCAGCGGCCGGCGGCAGCTCGCCGTTGGCTGAGAGCAGAACGGTCGGAATTCCCGCCGCGACCGCCGGTCCTTGCTGGCCAACGCTGACCGGCCAGGCGAATCGGGCGAGCTCGTTGCGAGCCAACGGAGAAGCGGCCTTCAGCCCCGTCTCCGCCCGCAGCGCCGTCGCCACCGTGCGCGAGAGAACAAGCGGCGCGGCGCCCGCTGAGGTTGACCAGCCGGTCACGAGCTGATCGGTAGTCACCGGCCCGGCCAGATCACCGAGCACGATCATTGCGTCAACTGGCCGACTCAGCTGCTCGGAGAGCTGCCTGATCCCCGCCTGCCCACCGGTCGAGCCGCTGACCGAAGCGAAGGTGACGCTGCGCAGCGGGCGAGCGAGCGCGACTACGCGGGCAATCTCGATCATCGCTGCCGTTCCCGAGAGCGAGGCAGTGGAACGGGGGTCAAGCGCGTCGCGGGCGGCAACGACGACCAGTCGCGCACCCGGCGCCGAACCCGGCTGCGTCGCCTCAACGTTGATCAGGTCGCGCTGACCATCGACGGTTGCGGCGTCCTTGACTGCGCGCGTGCGGGCCTCAACCTGCGGCATCACCGCGCGCAGCTCCTGGGCAACGCGCAAGGCGAGCGCCTGATCACCGGCGCTACCGGGCCGACGCTGCGGGTATTGCGCACTGAGCGAATTCATCATCCGCGCAGCTTTCGCACCGTCGAACGCGGCCGGCACCAACTGCGAGCGCAGCGGATCGGGCCGATTCTCAAGCGAGAAAGCGACGATGATTAAGACGAACAACACGGGAACGAATGCTGCTCGGTAGATGCGCGGGTCAAGCATTGCTGAAGAGGAAGGGTAAAGCGCCTAGGCTGGCACCCGCAGATGACAGAGCGGACCGCACGCATTCTGCTCGTCGATGATGAGCAGTCAATTCAGGAGCTTCTCTCCTTTCCCTTGAGGCAGGACGGCTACGAAGTCGTCCAAGCAAGCGACGGCCGCGAGGGGCTCGAGCGCTTTCGCGAGTCAACTTTCGATCTCGTTGTTCTCGACGTGATGATGCCGCGGATGGACGGCTTCGAGCTCTGCCAGCGGCTCCGCGCCGCCAGCACCGTCCCGATCATCATGTTGACGGCAAAATCGGAGGAGGTCGACAAGATCGTCGGGCTTGAGATCGGCGCCGACGATTACATCACGAAACCATTCTCAGTTCGTGAGTTCCGCAGCCGCGTGAAGGCGCTGCTGCGGCGCTCGTCTCTGGCGGCAGAGGTCGGCGAGCAGGAGGAGGATCTGATCGACAACCACGAGCTTCAGATCGACCTACCGAAACGGCGCGTGAGGCTCGCCGGCGAGCAGATCGAATTGACCTTCGTCGAATTCGAGATTCTGCTGGCACTGGCCGGCAGCCCCGGGCGCGTCTTCAGCCGCGACCAGCTACTCAGCCAAATCTGGGGCAACAGCGACTACCGCGATCCGCGCACCGTTGACGTTCACATCCGCCACCTGCGCGAGAAGCTCGAAGCCGACACGCGCGAGCCGAACTACATCCTCACCGTACGCGGCGTTGGCTACCGCTTCCGTGAGCCTGACGGATCCTGATGCGCCAACCAAGATCGATCGCCAACCGCTTGGCGCTGCTCTTCTTCGCGATCACGCTCGGGGCGATGGTGATCGTCTACGCCGGGGTTGTGCCGCGCCTGGAGTCAAGTTTGACCGACCAGCGAACCGGGCAGCTCGCGACCGACGCCCAGCGTCTCCGCAGCGCAATCGAGAAGAAGCTTGCCGACGCCGCGCCGGTAAGCCAGATCGACCTTGCCGTGCGCGAGGCAGCGGACCGAGCCAATGCGCGTGTGACGCTGATCGGCGTCGGCGGCAAGGGCACGGCGCCGTTCGTCAAGTCCGATTCCGACCTGCGCAGCGCGATTGACACTCTCGTCTTCCCCGCCGCGCTGGAAGCGATCGGCTCGGGCAGGACGGCGACGGCGGTCGAGTCGGTCGCGAGCGGGCGCGTTGGCCAAGCAGCACTGCCGCTCTTCTCAAAGGATCCAGAGACAGGCCGCCGCGTGCTCGGTGACGTGCTCGTCTTCTCAGCGCCGCTGGGCAACGTTGAACGGAACGTGGCGCTGGTCCGCGATCGCATTCTGCTCGCCGCTGTGATCGCGCTCGTCCTCGCGCTGGTCGCCGGTTATCTCGTTGCGCTCTCCTTCGGCCGTCGCGTCTCAAGGCTCGAGGAGACCGCTCGCCAGGTCGCGGGCGGCGACCGCGCAGCGCACTTCACGGTCGACAACGATGACGAGCTCGGCCGCTTGGCGGCGGCGCTGGAGGCGATGCAGACGCAGCTCTCGGAGCTCGACAGCGCGCGGCGGCGCTTCATCGCAACCGCCTCGCACGAGCTGCGCACGCCGATCTTTTCGCTTAGTGGCTTCGTTGAACTGCTCGAAGACGAAGAGCTCGACGAGGAAACCCGGCTGCGCTTCCTTGGCCAGCTGCGCCAGGGCGTTGCGCGGCTTGAAAAGCTGACTACCGATCTGCTGGACCTCTCCCGGATCGATGCCGGCGCCGTTGAACTGGAGCGTGAGCGAACCGACATCGGCAAGCTCGCCACCGATGTCGCCAACGAGTTTGTGCCGGCGCTGACCGAACACAACTCGCAGCTTGAGGTTCGCGTTGGTGCAAAGGCGCTCTACGCAAGCTGTGACCGCGAACGGCTCTCGCAGGTTGTGCGGATCCTTGTCGACAACGCCGTCGCACACACGCCGAAGGGAACCGACGTGATCGTCGCCACCAGCCAACCGGAGAACCGCGCGCGGATCGCCGTTACCGACTTCGGCGAGGGCATTGCGCGGGCCGACCTCGAGCGGGCCTTCGAACCGTTCTACACCTCCGATGGAACGCGCGGAGCCGGGCTTGGCCTTGCGATCGCCCACGAGCTCGTGGAGCGGATGGGCGGAACGCTCAGCGTTGAAAGCGCGCCGGGACGAACAACCTTTGCGCTCGAACTTCCCGCATGAGTTCACAGAAGCGTCGTCCGCCAGCGGCCGCCGACGAGTAGGCTGAAGCTTGTGAGCCAGACCCCATTCGTACTCGTCTCAAACCGTGGCCCGGTCACGTTTGACGACGACGGCAACATCACACGCGGTGGTGGTGGCCTAGTGACCGCTCTTACTGGGCTCGTCTCCCACCGCAAGGCGGTTTGGATCGCGAGCGCGATGTCCGATGGTGACATCAAACGAGCGCGCGAGGCCGATGGCCACCCGTTCGCCGTGAAGTCGCCGCTCGGTGGTGAATACGAGGTGCGCTTGGTCGACAGCGACGGCGAGGCCTTCGACCGCTTCTACAACATCTTCGCCAACCCGATGCTGTGGTTTATCCAGCATTACCTCTGGGACATCTCAAACGCGCCTGACGTTCGCCAATGGGAGATCGACGCCTTTGAGCTTGGCTACAAGGTCGTCAACGACGACCTCGCGCAGGCCGTGATTGAGCAGATCGCCGGCCAGGAGGACCCTGTCGTGATGGTCCACGACTACCACCTCTACACGCTGCCAGGGATCGTCCGTGCCGCCCGGCCGGACGTCTTTCTCCACCACTTCATCCACATTCCCTGGCCACAGTCGGACGCTTGGCGAGTGCTTCCAACCGAGATCCGCGAAGAGCTCTACCACGGACTGCTGGCCAACGACATCATCGGCCTGCACACTCAGGCTTACCGGCGCAACTTCATCCAGTGCTGCCGCGACCTGCTCGATCTTGAGGTCGATTTTGAGCGCGGCATCGTCTACCACGACGGTCGCGAAATTTGGATCCGCGCCTACCCGCTGCCGATCGACGCCGAGGCGACCGAGAAGGTCGGCAGCTCGCCGCGAACGTTGGAGCTGGAGGCCGAGCTGGAGCGGCGCCGGCGCGAGCATCTGATCGTCCGCGTCGACCGCGCCGACCTTTCCAAGAACGTGCTGCGCGGCTTCACCGCCTTCGACCTTTTCCTCGATCAGCACCCCGAGTTCCGTGAGCACGTTTCGTTCATCGCTCAGTTGATGCCTTCGAGGACAGACGTTCCCGAGTACGCCGAGTACCTCGAGAAGATCGAAGCGCTGGTTGCCGTTGTAAACCTGCGTCACGGAACGCCCGACTGGATGCCGATCCAACTGAAGCTGCGTGATGACCTTGAAGAGGCGATGGCCTCCTACCGCCAGTACGACGTGCTGCTCGTCAACGCGATGTTCGACGGAATGAACCTCGTCGCCAAGGAAGGGCCGCTCGTAAATCAGCGCGACGGAGTTTCGATCCTCTCCGAGAACACCGGCGCGCACGAGGAGCTCGGCGAGTTTGCGCTGAGTGTCAACCCGTTCAACATTCAGGAGCTAGCAGACGCGATCTACAGCGCGCTGACGATGGATCCCGAGCGACGCAAGCAGCGGATCGACGGCCTCAAGGCGATCGTCACCGAGCGCGACCCCGGCGACTGGGTCGACGACCAGCTTGCCGACATCCGCTCGAAGGCCGAAGCGAACGAGGCCGCGGCCAACTGAGCACCTTTAGCGCGGCCTCTGCGCGCTAGGGCCAACCGAATTCGCGTGCCGGCGTGGCGGCTGCTGAGGGGCCCACTGGCGAAGCGGGCTGCTGAGTTGGAGCCGGCTGTTGCACCGCCGCCGGCCGCTCCGCGCGGGCCGTGCGCCGCTGCTTCGTCGCAGCATCTTTGTGCTTGACCGCCGCCTGAGGCTGGCGGCGAGGCTTCTCGCTCCGCGGTGAGGATTGCCGCCGGTTTCGATGCTGCCGCGGGCGAGCGTCAGCGGCGGCGGGCGCGGCTGCAGCTTCGACCAATGGTTGCGGCGCAGGGTTGGGAATCGGTGGCGGCTGCTGACGCAGCCGCGGCAGGCCGAAGAGCAGCGCGATCAGCGCCACGAGAGCGGCCAGTTGAAGCGGCATTCGCAGCGATCGTGGTATCCGGCGACGGGCGATAACCCCCTTAGCTACAGGCCCGAAAGCTTCACCCCCTGCTATCGTCGCGAGCCGAATGGTGGCCCCTGCTCCAACCTACGATCTGATGCTGATGCTCGACCCCAAGGCCGAGCAGGCGACGCGTACGAAGATTCGCAGCGACGTCAAGGCGATGATCGAGCAGGGCGGCACAATCATCGGCGACCATGATTACGGCACTCGCAAGATGTCGTTTGAGATCGACCACGAGGCCAACGCCGAGTACGACCTGGTCCAGTTCCACGGGCCAAATAGCGTGCTCGAGCAGCTCCAGCGGACACTTCGAATCACCGATGGCGTAACCCGTTTCCGGATCATCAAGCTGCGCGCCGGCGTTGGCGATCCGCCCGACCTGCGTCAAGAGGCACCGGCCGCGGCTGAAGTGGTCGCCGAGGTCGAGGTTGCCGCTGAGGCCGTAGAGGGCGCAGCGATCGAAGAGGCCGTTGAAGAGGCCGTGATCGAAGCAGTCGTTGAAGAGGCCGTCGCTGAGGAGATCGTCGATGAGGCGATCGCTGAAGTGGCAACCGAAGAGGCAGTCGCCGAGGCGCAGGCCGACGACGACACCGCTCCAGCCGCCTAAACAGCGCTGTCAGATTTACCAATCGCGACGCGACCGTAAAACAAGTGCGCAAATTGCGGCTTGATCGCTAACCGTCGCCGAACCGCGCTTTAGACTCGCGGCACCAATCGAATGAAACTGATCCAGGCGCTCCGTGCGCCCAGTGAAAGGAACACCCGCCATGGCCGCTTCAAACATCAACCGCGTGATCATCACCGGAAATCTGACCTCTGACCCTGAGCTGCGCGCGCTGCCCAGCGGCAATTCGGTCTGCAAACTGCGCGTCGCCTGCAACACGCGCCGCAAGGACGGCGCGTCCGGCGAATGGGTCGACAAGCCGAACTACTTTGACGTGACCGTTTGGGGCGCTCAGGGTGAGAATGCCGCCAAGTACCTCTCAAAGGGCCGCGGCGTCGCCGTCGATGGTCGACTTGAGTGGCGCGAGTGGGAGACGCCTGAGGGCAACAAGCGCCAGGCCGTCGACATCATCGCCGACAACGTCCAGTTCCTCAGCGGGCCGCGCGATGACGCCGCCGGCGGGCAGGGCGGCTTCACGCCGGCCTCCGACGTGCCGACCGACACCAGCGATTTCGCGAGCGCCCCTGCAGGCGCTGCGCCGGCCGCCGGTGAAGACGACATTCCCTTCTAAACACCCGGCAGACTGAGCAAATAGCGCTGAAGCGCTACTCTTTGCCTCGCAGCGGCGGTTTTTCAATTGCGCTGCGAGAAACTGTGTTCCAGCGCGCGCCGATCGGCGCGCGTTTCCACGAAGAACGAGAGTCAGAGACAGCTCAGTGGCCAAGAAGAAAGAAACCAACTCAGCACGCCGCAAGGACAAGAAGGCCGGCCTAAGCACAGGCCGCCGGAAGTCGTGCGCCTGCTGCAAGGACAAGATCGTCCACATCGACTACAAGGACGTGCCGCTGCTGAAGCGCTTCACCTCCGAGCGCGGCAAGATTCGCTCCCGTGGGATGACCGGCCTCTGCCGCCGTCACCAGACGCAGCTGGCCGAAGCGGTCAAGCGCTCACGCGAGCTCGCGTTGATTCCATATGCCGGCGAGCCGGCCAACGAAGGCACTCGCCCACGCCGCGGCCGTGATCGTGACCGGGATCGCGACTGATGCCTGAAGCAATTCTGCTCAAGGACGTTGACAACCTCGGCCATAAGGGCGCCCTGGTTGTCGTTTCGAAGGGTTATCTGCGCAACTACCTGCTGCCACGCAAGCTGGCACAGGCCGCAACCGCCTCGTCGATCGCCGCCGCCGAAATCGCTTATGAAGCAGCGGCCGCTGAGCGCGCGCAGGCCGCCAACGATTCGCAGGAGCTCGCCGACCTGCTCAGCGCCACGACGCTGACGATCACGGCGCCGGCAGGAGAAGACGGCCGCCTCTTCGGCTCGGTCACGCCGCAGGACATCGCCGACGCAATTCTCGAAGCCCGCGCGGTTGAGATCGACAAGCGCAAGATCCGCCTCGAAGCGCCGATCAAAGAGACCGGCACGCACACCGTTGAGATCGACCTCGCCGTTGGCATCCGCGCAACGGTCACGGCAGTCGTCGCCGAGCAGTAACCGCTCAGCGCGCCAGCAGCGCCGGGCTTGAAACAAGTTGCCGCCATTTGCGGCAAGAGCGTGTGCACAACACCCGATCGCGTTGGTAGCTTCGATCGGTAATGGCAACTACCGCTCAGCCACCCGGATCGCCGACCGATCCGCAAGCCACGCTACCGCCCCACTCGATCGAATCCGAGCAGGCGATCCTTGGCGCGATCATCCTCTCTGAGAAGGCTCACTACGCCTACGTCGTGGAAGAGGAGATAACGGCGGCAGACTTCTACCGCGCGCGCCATCGCGTGATCTTCGAGGCACTGCTGGGGCTGTTCGATCGCGGCAGCGAGATCGACGTGCTCAGCGTTACCGAAGAGCTCAAGTCGGTTGGCAAGCTCGAAGAGGCCGGCGGCGAAGAGGCAATTCAGGCGCTCGTCACCGCCGTTCCGGCGGTCGGCAACCTGCGTCGCTACGCCGAGATCGTTCGTGAAACCGCCCACCTGAGGCGGCTGCTCGACACCTCCTACAGGATTCAGTCGAGCGTCTACACGCGCGACGGCGACCCGCAACAGATCGTTGACGAAGCCGAGCGCTCAATCCTTGAGATCCGCATGGGCGATGGTGGCCAGGACTTCCGCGCCGTCGGCGACGTGCTCCACCAGGAGCTGCAGCGCTGGGACGATCTCGCCAAGCGCGGCGAGTCGATTACCGGAATTCCCTCCGGCTTCGCCGACCTTGACCAGATCACCGGCGGCTTCCAGCCCGGCAACCTGATCATCATCGCCGCGCGCCCATCGATGGGCAAGTCGGCGCTGGTCACAAACATCGCTGAGAACATCGCGCTCGACAAGAAGAACCCGCGCCCGGTAGCGCTCTTCTCGCTCGAGATGTCGGAGGGCGAGCTGGCCCAGCGCTTTATCGCCTCTCAGGCGACGATCAAAGGTGATGATCTTCGCAAGGGCCGCGTGCGCGACGAAAAGTGGCAGCGAGTGCTGAAGGTCGCCGGCGAGTACGAGCGTTCGAAGCTCTACGTCGACGACTCCTCCGACATCGGCCTGCTCGACATCCGTGCCAAGGCGCGGCGGCTCCACCAGAGCCTGCGCGACGAGGGTGGCCTTGGGCTGATCATCATCGACTACCTGCAGCTGATGCGCGCCGACGGCCGCTACGACAACCGCGTCCAGCAGGTCGGCGAGATGAGCCGAGGGCTGAAGATCCTCGCGCGCGAACTAAAGGTTCCGGTCGTCGCCCTCTCCCAGCTCTCTCGTGGAGTCGAGTCGCGGCCCGACAAGCGCCCGATGCTCTCCGACCTGCGTGAATCGGGCCAGATCGAGCAGGACGCCGACCTCGTGATGTTCATCTACCGCGACGAGTACTACAACCACGAGGCCTCAGAGGACCCTGGCGTCAGCGAGATCATCATCGGCAAGCACCGCAACGGCGCGCTCGGCAACGTCCGCCTGACCTTCCAGCACGAGTACCCACGCTTCCGCAACATCGCGGTGGACGCGGCGTGAGCGGCTACGCCTGCAAGGACTGCGAGGACTCCGGCTGGCTCGACACGCCGGACGGAAACGCCGTCGTCGCCTGCCACTGCCGTGAGCAGCTGCTGGCCTCAAGGCGCTCACGCTCGCTCTCGGCCGTGATCCCACGCCGTTACCGCGGCGCCTCCTTCGACCGACCGCCGGTCAGCTCGATGCCCGCGGCGCAGCTCGAGCTAGTCAAGAGCTACGTGCGCCAGCTCGACGTGCGGCTCGCAGAAGGGCGCGGGCTGTGGTTCTTCGGTGGCGTCGGCACCGGCAAGACGACGCTGGCGATGCTCGTCTCGCAGGCAGCAATTGACGCCCGCCGCGGCGTTGCGATCTACTCGCTGCCACGACTGCTTGCCGAAATTCGCAGCACCTTCGAAGACGACGCCGAAGGCGGCTACGTCGATCTGCTCGACCGGCTGGCGGAGATCGACCTGCTGCAGATCGATGATCTTGGCGCCGAGAAGACCAGCGCCTGGGTGCTCGAGCAGCTCTACTCGATCGTCAACGCCCGCTACGAGGCGCAGCGCTCAATCATCGTCACAACCAATCTTGAACGTGACGAGCTTGCCTTGCAGATCGGCGAGAGAACCGTTTCAAGGCTCGAAGAGATGTGCGAGCTTTGCCCGCTGTTCGGTGACGACAAGCGCCGTTTTGAAGCCGTCGACATGCGCGACAAGGACCAACCGCCTGCGCCAGACCTACGTTTGGCCTAGCGCCTCGTAGACTCCTATCGCTGATGCCAGGGATCGTTGTAGTCGGCGCCCAATGGGGCGATGAAGGAAAAGGGAAGATCGTCGATCTTCTGGCGGAGCGTGCGCAGATCGTCGCCCGCTTCCAAGGCGGCAACAATGCCGGCCACACGATCGTCCGCGGCGACGACGTTTGGAAGTTCCACCTGATTCCCTCCGGAATCCTCTACCCAGGCACGCTCTGCATGATCGGCAACGGCGTTGTCGTTGACCCGGGCGTGCTGACCGGCGAGCTCGATGGGCTGCGCGAGCGCGGCGTTGACGTGAGCAACTTCCGCCTCAGCGCCAACGCCCACCTGATCATGCCCTACCACCTGATGCTCGACCAGGCCGGCGAAACGCGGCTGGGCAAGCTGGAGATCGGCACCACGCGCCGCGGTATCGGCCCCTGCTACGCCGACAAGGCGCTGCGGCTCGGGATTCGAGTTCAGGACATGCTCGACGAGAAGATCCTCAAGCAGAAGATCATGGCCGCGATCGAACCGAAGCGACTTCAACTGCGCGAGTTTGAGCGCGATCCAGCGCTCGACCTTCAAACGATCACCGAGCAGTACCTGCTCTACGGCAAGCGGCTCGAACAGCACATCGCCGACACCACAACGCTGATCCACGAGGCGCTCGAAGCTGAGCAGTTGGTGATCTTCGAGGGCGCTCAGGGCGCGCTGCTCGACATCGACCACGGCACTTACCCGTTCGTCACCTCCTCGAACCCGATTGCCGGCGCGGCCTGCACCGGCGCCGGGGTTGGGCCGAAGGACATCGATGAGGTTTGGGGGATCGCCAAGGCTTACGCGACGCGCGTTGGCTCGGGGCCATTCCCGACCGAGCTCGAAGATGAGGTCGGCGAGCGGATCCGCACCGCCGGCGGCGAATTTGGCACGACTACCGGCAGGCCACGGCGGACCGGCTGGATCGATCTCGTAGCGCTGCGCTACGCGGCGCGGATCAACGGCCTGACGGCTCTTGCGATCACGAAGCTCGATGTACTAAGTGGCTTTGAGACGCTGCCGCTCTGCACCGCCTACGTCGGCGACGATGAGAGCGACGGGGCCGAGTTCACGAGCTTCCCCTACCACCAGTCGGTGCTCCACCACGTCGGCGCCAAGTACACCGAGATGCCGGGCTGGAGTGAAGAGATCAGCAATGTCCGCAGCGAAGCCGAACTCCCCGAGGCGGTGACGAACTACCTCAACTTCATCGAAGAGTTCGTCGGCGTGCCGATCATCATCGTCGGTGTAGGGCCCGGCCACGACCAGATCATCTGGCGCGGCGAGAACGGCCCGCCAGCCGCTTAGCGTTCTCGCGCGGGAACGCCGACGACGAGAGCCCCGTCGGCAACGTCAGCACTGACGACTGCGCCGGCAGCGACCAAAGCCTTCTCGCCGATCCGAACGCCGGGGAGCAGAACGGCGCCGGCGCCGATGCGGCAGCCGCGGCAGAGCGTCGGGCCATCGAGCTGGCCATCGAGCGGGCCCGAGAGGCGGTCGTTGGTTGTGATCGCGCCCGGGCCGATGAAGACATCGTCTTCGATCACCGTTCCGGCCGTCACGTAAACAGAACTTTGAATCGAAACTCGGTCGCCGATCACGACGTCGGGATCAACGCCGCTGGCGCGGCCGATCACGCTCTGCTCGCCGATCACGGCACGCTCGCGGATGTAGGCCTGGTCGCCGATGATTGAGCCTGCGCCGATCGTCGAACCAGCAAAGATGATCGCGCCCGAGCAGATTCGCGCGCCGGCGCCGATCGTCAGCGCGCCCGGCGCCTCGCCTTGGGTTGCCGAACTGGCGCTCAGCAGCGGTAGCTTGCCAAGCACGACGTTCTCTTGAATCACGACGCCCGCGCCGATCACAACGCCCTCGTGCACGACGACGCCCGCGCCAAAGACGACGTCATCGGCGACGGAGGCCGATTCGGCGACTAGCGGCTGGCTTGCAGGGTGATCTTCCACGGCAGATACCCTAACGGCGTCGTGGGTGACGCCAACAACAAACCGACCATGCGCGGCGCCGTTCTGGGGCTGGGGATGATCGGTCGCCATCACGCCCGGCTGCTGCAGAGCACGCCACAGGTGGCCTTCGCCGGTGCGGTCGACCCGCTCGGCGACATTCACGGCGCCGTCACCGACCCAGCGCTGGTATTCAGCTCGGTCGCCGCGCTTCTCTCCGCCGGACCGATCGACTTTGCGATCGTCGCTGTTCCGACCGAGGAGCACGTAGCGGCGGCGCGCGAAGTGACGGCCGCCGGTGCCAGCGTGCTAATCGAGAAGCCGATCGCCGCGAGCGCCGCCGCCGGACGCGAGTTGATCGAGATTGTTGAGGCGGCCGGCGTCCACGGAGCCGTTGGCCATGTCGAGCGCTGCAACCCGGCGCTGATCGAACTGCGCTCTCGAGTCAATGACGGCCAGCTCGGTGAGCTATTCCTGATCGCGACCGAGCGCGTCGGCCCGTTCCCAGATCGCATTCGCGACGTCGGCGTCGTCAAAGACCTCGCAACGCACGATCTCGACCTCGTCCGCTGGCTTGGCGGCGCGCCGATCGCCTCACTTAGCGGTCAGACTCAGAACCGGATGGGTCGGCCGCACGAGGATCTCGTTCTAATCAGCGGTGCACTGACCAGCGGCGTCAACTTCAACTCGATCGTCGACTGGCTCTCACCGACAAAGGTGCGCCGCACGCGCGTGCTGGGCGAGCGCGGGATGCTCGTCGCCGACACGCTGACCGCCGACCTAACCTTCTATGAGAACGGTGCCGTTGGCAGTGAATGGGGAGCGACGCAGTCGCTGCGCGGCGTAAGTGAAGGTGACGTGACGCGCTACGCGATTGCCCGCCGCGAGCCGCTACGCGTGCAGCTCGACCGCTTCCTTGATCTGCTCGGCGGCTCGGCCGACTCGCAGGTAGTGACGCTGGCAGAAGGGCTCGAAACTTTGGCCAGCGCTGAGGCGGTGCTCGAGAGCGCCGCCAGCGGCAAGACGGTCACGCCGAACGCAGCAGGAGTCTGATGCAGGCCGTAGTCGTTGCGCTCGGCAAGATTGGGCTGCCGCTGGCGGTGCAGATCGCCCGCAGCGGCCACAGCGTCGTCGGCTGCGACATCAACCCTGAGGTCGTTGAGCTGATCAACCGTGGCCAGCCACCGTTCCCCGGCGAAGCGGGGTTGGAAGAGGCGCTGGCCGAAGTGATCGCGAGCGGCGCTCTGCGCGCTCAGCTCGATACAACGGCGGCGGTTGCCGAAGGGGCCGAGCTGGTGCTGGCGGTGCCGCCCCTGGCGGTTGACGCGCAGGCGAAACCGGACTGGACCGCGCTCGACTCTGCGATCGCGGCGATCGGCGCCGGCCTGCAAGAGGGGACGACGGTCGCGGTCGAGACGACGCTGCCGGTCGGCACTACGCGCCGGCGGATCGCGCCAGCGCTGGAAGCGATCAGCGGGCTCAAAGCCGAGCAGCAGTTCTTCACGATCTTCAGCCCCGAGCGCGTTTACAGCGGCCGTATCTTCGCCGACCTCGCCACATACCCGAAGCTGGTCGGCGGCCTCAGCGAAGCCGGTGAGAAGCGCGGCGCCGAGCTGTACAGCTCATTCCTTGAGGCCGATGTTTGGCCGATCGGTTCGGCCGAAGCGGCCGAGATGGTGAAGCTCGCCGAGACGACCTACCGCGACATCAACATCGCCTTCGCCAACGAGCTGGC
>CAJBXY010000108.1 GCA_903959665.1 uncultured Solirubrobacterales bacterium
TGGCGTGCTGGGCCTGTCATCGCCCTTGCCGCCGCCGGGGCCGCTGTTGCCCGGGTTGCTTGGCGTGCTGGGCGTGCCATCGCCCTTGCCGCCGCCGGGGCCGTTGTTGTCAGGCTTGCTTGGCGTGCTGGGCGTGTCATCGCCCTTGTCGCCGCCGGAGCCGTTGTTGTCAGGCTTGCTTGGCGACGGTGTCGTCGTCGCGGGGGGGAAAGGCTGACTGCGCGAACCGTTGTCGCCTCCCCGCCCAGGGTTGTCGCCGCGGCCGCCGCCGGGCTGGCGAGTGTCGGGCAGCGGCGCGAAGACCGAGCCGCGCTCTTGGCCGTACTGCTCCCCAGCGGGCGCTTGGCCGACGAGGTCGAAGCCGACGGGCTGCCCCGCTTCGTTGACCGCGCCCGGGCCTGCGTCGAAGCCTGCGACCGATCGGCCGTTGCCGCCGCCCGGGCCGCTGGCGCCAAGGCTGAGGCCGGGAATCAGCGCCGCCGCTGGCCCGCCACCGAGCGCGCCGGCTCCGGCTGCGCTGGCGCGAAGAATCGCGCCGGCAGCCTCGGTTTTGTCGCCCTTCTCGATCACCTTGCTGACCTTCGGCGCTGCGGTCGCTACGGCAGCGACCGAGACCACGATCGCGCCAGCTTTCATCGCGCTGGCTGCCAGGGCGTTGCCGCCGCCATCGGCCAGTATTTCGGCAATTCGGTGGCTAACGTCCGGGGACGGTCCGCGCTGACCGTCGGCTAACCAGAGCGCGAGCGGAAGCGGCGTCAAGGCTGTGACGGCGGTGCGCAGCTGCACGCGAGCGCGGCGGACGAGCTGGCGCACCCCCGCGTCGCTGACGCCAAGGTCGGCGGCAACGTCGGCGTGGGCGCGGCCGTCGACGGCAACTGCGAGCAGTGCGGCGCGCTGGCGCTGCGGAAGCTCTGCGATCACGTTCAGTGCGCTTCGAACCTCCTCATTCTGTTCGAGCACGGCGTGCGGGCTGAGCGCTCCGTCGGTCGCTTCGATTAGTTCAAGATCTCCAGATTCAGATCGGTTCATTGCGTTCAGGGCTCCGTTATGGACGATGCGATAGAGCCAAGGCCGCAGATCGCGAACCTCGGTTCCCGTGGTCAGCGCCGACCAGGCACTTAAGAACGCCGCTTGGACAACCTCCTCAGCCCGCGCCTCACTAAGGAAACGCTGCGCATAGCGCGTTAGCGCCTTGCTGTAACGCTCCACGATCGCCTCAAAGGCGCGCTCGTGGCCGGAGCCAGCGAGCGACGCCAGCCGCTCGTCGGACTGCGTTCCAAGTAGAGATACGGAAATGTGAGGTGTCACCGGTGCTCCTGAACTACAGACAACGGTACTCCCCTTTTGTGACGCTTGCGCCTTGTAACTAGAAAGAAACCTAAGAAAACTCGGCGTTTTCGTGCGGTCCGACGCATGCGATCGAGAGTTCTTCAGGGTTTACGCGCCGCGCAGCCTCGAAAACCTGATCAAAGGTGACCGCGTCGATTGCGGCGATTGCGTCGTCGGGATCGAAGCTTTCGCGGTGGACGATTGCCCGTCCGGCCGCGTATCCGGCGACCGAATTGGTGCTCTCAAACGAGAGCACACGGCGCCCGGCCACGTAAGCGCGGGCCCGTTCGACCTCCTCCTCGGTCGGCCCATCGGCGGCCAGCTCGGCGACGATCTCTTTCATCCGCGTGAACGCTTCGACCGTCTTCGCCGACTCCAACCCAGCGCCCAGAACCAGCGCGCTGTAGTCGCTGGCGATGTGCGCCATCGCGAAGACCGAATAGGCCAGCCCGCGCTGCTCGCGGATCTCATCGAAGAGGCGCGAGCCCATCGAACCACCGAGCAGCGTCGAGTAGATCCCAAAGGCGACGCGCTGGCTGGCATCGCTGGGGTCAATCTCGGGCTGGTACAGCATCCGCAGGTGCGACTGGTTGCTGTCGCGCTGCTCGACCAGCGTGACCGGCGTGAAAGCAACTGGAGCTTCTGAGGCCGGCGCGTCGGGCAGCGATGGAAAACGGCCGAAGCACTCGTCAACGGCGCCGTTTGTAGGCACATGTTCGAGGTTGCCGACGATGAATGCGCCGCCGCGCTGCCCTGCCCAGCGACGCTCGCGGAAGGCGACGATCGCCTCGCGCGAGAAGCTCTCGATGTGTTGCTCGGGGCCTAGCACGGTGCGCCCGAGCGGGTGGTCGCCAAAGCCGGCGCGCTCGATCAGGTCACCGGCAACTGAGGCCGGCTCGTCCTTGTAGCGCTGAATCTCCTGAATCACGACGCCGCGTTCTTTGTCGAGCTCCTCGGCATCGAGTTTCGGGCGGCCAACGAAGTCGGTTAGAAGGTCGATCGCCTCGGGGGCCGACTCGGCCCGCACTGTGATGTGGAAGGCGACGAGGTCGTGGCTGGTGTATGCGTTGAGCGAGCCGCCCATCCGCTCGGCCGTCTCGTTGACCTTGCGGTAATCGTCGTAAATCTGGCCGCCTTTGAAAACCAGATGCTCAAGGAAGTGGGCCATTCCGTTCTCTTCCGCACGCTCTGTGCGGGCACCGGCGTCGAAGGCAACGAGGATTGTCGTGGCGCGCGTTCCGGCGATTGCGATCCGATGAATCGGCAGTCCGTTGGCTCCGGTGCTGGTCGAGATTTTGGCCACCGGGTGACGATAGCGGCGATCGACTGGGCGCTGTGCGCCCGCTTTGCTGCAAGCAGGGCTGCATCCGGCGCAGTGGGGAGGAATCCCGCGCGGTGGGGCTAATCTCGCAGCAATGGCCGCTACGGAGAAAGAACTGCGCCTGCGCGACTCGCAGCTAGCCCAGCGCAAGGATGCCGCTGCCGCATCGGGCCGCCCCGGCGACCCTGCCAACGCGATCGAGTGCCGCGGCGTAACGAAGCGCTACGACACCAGCAAAGCAGGGCTTAGCGGAACGACCTTCTCAATCCGTCGCGGCGAATTCGTCTTCCTCGTCGGGCCAACCGGCTCCGGCAAGTCAACGCTGATGCGGCTGCTGATCAAGGAGCTCGAACCCGATGACGGCCGCATTCTCGTCGCCGGCCGCGACCTTGGCGAGCTGAACCACAAGCAGCTCCCGTTCTACCGCCGCAACCTCGGCGTCGTCTTCCAGGATTTCAAGCTGCTGCCCGACCGAACGGTCTACGAAAACGTTGCCTATGCGCTGCAGGTAACCGGCAGCTCGCGCGCCGAGATTCGCGAGAAGGTTCCGGACATCCTTCGCTTGACCGGCCTTGCGACGAAGCTCCACCACTATCCAGATCAGCTCTCCGGTGGCGAACAGCAGCGCGTTAGCATCGCCCGCGCCTTCGTCAACGCGCCGCCGCTGCTGCTGGCCGACGAGCCGACCGGCAACCTCGACCCGGAAACTTCGATCGGCATTATGCAGCTGCTCTACCGCATTAACCGCACCGGCACGACGGTGCTCGTCGCAACTCACGATTCGGCGATGGTCGATCGCATGCGCCGCCGCGTGATTGAGCTCGCCGAGGGCGTCGTCGTCCGCGATCAGCAGGGAGGCCAGTACGCGCCGACAGATATGTCGACGGCCGAGTTTGGCGCGCTGCTGCGCGAGCCTTCCCCCGAGCCCCAGCGCGCAGCGAAGAAGCGCGAGCCGGGCGATGATTTCGACGAGGCATTTAGAGACTGATGAGCCTGCGCTTCTTCACCCGTGAGGCATTCACCTCAATCTCGCGCAACGCTGTGCCGAGCTTCGCCGCGCTGGCCTCGGTGCTGGTGACGCTGCTGGTGCTCGGCGTCTTCATTCCGATCGTTCAGGCCACGACCGGCGCGGCCAACGATGTTCGCGGCCAAGTGATCGTCAACGTCTACATGAAGAGCGACGCGACGCCGGCAGACGCCCAGCGCGTGCGCACGCAGCTAACTGCGCTCGACGGCGTTAAGTCGGTCCAGTTCGTCAGCAAAGAGACCGCCTATGCGCAGGAGCGGCGCAAGAACCCCGATGCTTATGACCTGCTCGGCTCAAACCCGCTCCCCGACACGCTGCGCGTAACGCCGAACAATCCAGACAACGCATTGGCGCTGGTCAGCGCAATCGAGCCGGCAACCCCTGGTGGGGGGCGCACAACGATCGATCCGTCGATCGATTCAGTCGGCTCATCGAAGGACAACACCGACAAGATTTTGACCGCCACGCGCGTAGTCAAGCTGACGACCGGGCTGCTGGCGGCGCTACTGATCGTCGCCTCGGTGCTGCTGATCTCAAACACGATCCGCCTCTCCGTCTTCTCGCGCCGGCGCGAGATTCAGGTGATGAAGCTGGTCGGCGCGACCGACGGTTTCATTCGCTGGCCGTTCGTGCTTGAGGCGGTAATCCTCGGTGCGCTCGGCGCGCTGCTGGCAATCCTCCTGCTTGGCGTAATGAAGGTTGCGCTGGTAGATCCGCTCGTCAACGACTTCGCGCTGCTCTCGGCCCCGAGCACAATCGGCTTTGGCGTTCTCGTTGCGATCCTGCTCGCTGCTGGTATCGGTGTCAGCGCGCTCGGCTCGGCGATCTCAATGCGCCGCTTCCTGCAGGTTTAGGCGCCGCCCCGCGAAACTCGCGCTGCCTACCGCTCTACTCTCTATTTGAGCGGTGCGACCCGCGACCAACCGATCAATGTCCTTACGCCGCGTAGCCATAGCTCTGCTCGTTCTCTTCCTCGCCCTTGGCGCTCTGGTTGCCGTGATCGTCGCGCTGACCGTCGGTCTTTGGATTGGCGGTAGGCACGGTGATCTCGTTCCCGAGCCGCTGCGCGGCGCGCTAGTCGGCAGTAGTGACGAGATCGTCGTCAA
>CAJBXY010000109.1 GCA_903959665.1 uncultured Solirubrobacterales bacterium
CGAGATCCCTGAGTCGATTGAGATTTCGGTGGCAAGCCTGAACATCGGTGAGACCGCTCAGCTTTCGACCGCTGTGGTTCCTGCTGGCGTAACGCTGCTTGACGAAGACGATCTGGTTGTCGTCTCGATGCTCGCTCCGCGACTCGAGGTCGAGGAGACGATCGAAGAGGAGACGGAACTGATCGGCGAGGACGGCGAACCGGTCGAGCCTGCTGGCGACGAGGGCGAAGATGGTGGCGGCGATGGCGGCGGCGATGGTGGCGGCGATGGCGGCGGCGAGTCCGGCGACGACGCTGGCTAGCCCGCGCCTCGCGCCGTAGCATCAAGTCAGTGGGCCGCTTCTTCTCTCGTTCTGAACCCGTCGACTGGCTGATCGTCGGCCTCGGCAACCCTGGCGCCGGTTATGAATGGACACCGCACAACGTCGGCTTTCAGGTCATCTCCGAGCTTTCGAAGCGCTGGGATCTTGGCCGCCCAAAGAAGAGTTTCAACGGATTGATCGTCAGCGGCCGCGTTGGCCCGCTCGGTGGCCCGGCCGTCCGCGTTGCCTTGCTTGAACCACTGACCTACATGAATGAGTCGGGAACATCGGCTGGGCCGGCACGAGGCGCTCTGAAGCTTGAGCTCGATCACGTGCTCGTGATCCACGACGAGATCGACCTCCCGTTCGGCCAGCTTCAGGCACGGATCGGCGGTGGCCTTGCAGGCCATAACGGGCTGAGGTCTCTGCGCAAAGGCTTTGGTTCCGAGCAGTTCGGGCGGCTGCGAATCGGCGTCGGCCGGCCTGCGACAACCGACTCGGCGAGCGTCTCCGATTATGTGCTCGGCCGCTGGCAGCAGCCTGAAACCGAGGTTGACGCGCTGGTCGCCGCGGCCAGTGACTTGACTGAGCAGATCGTGCTGGGCCAGGCTGCGCTGAGCGGCTCGGCGTAGGGGAGGCGGCGGTGTCGCTGAGAGCTCTGCTCGGGGCGCTGGCAAACGACCCTGAAGGCGCGAAGCTGCTGAGCGACGGTGGTGACGCTTTCGTTTCACGCTCGCTGCGCCCATACGCAATCGCCGCGTTGCTCGAGAACGCTTCCACCAAGCCGGCTGTCGTCGTCGCCGGCGACGACAGCGAGGCACAGGCGCTGGCGGCCGACCTCTCGATCTGGCTGGCGCCACGGCCGGTTCGCTTCTATCCAAGCCGCGGCGTCACCTACGAATCGCATCTTGCGCCGCCGCCGCACCTAGTTGGCCTGCGCGTCGCGGCCCTTGATGCGCTGCTCGACCCTGCCGAGGGCGAGCCGCCGGTGGTCGTTGTCTCGGCGGTCGCGCTTTCGGAGAAGGTTCCTGATCCTGCCCTGCGGCCAAGGGGCTTCACGCTGCGCAAAGGCGACCTGATCGATCTTGACGAGGTGGCGCTGCAGCTCGTTGCTGCCGGCTACGAGCGCGTCTCTGAGGTCGCTGAGCGCGGCCAGTTCGCAATCCGCGGCGGCATCCTCGACTGTTTTCCAGCAACCGAGGATCACGCCGTGCGCGTCGACTGCTTCGACATCGAGATCGAATCGCTGCGCCACTTCTCAACATTTACGCAGCGCTCACTGGGCGAGATTGAGCTGGTCGAGATCGCCCCGGCCGCTGAGCTCGCCGCTGAGCACCGTGAGCTCGCTGAGATCGCCGCGCTCAGCGATGCCGACGAGCGCCCCGACATCACCGATCTGCTGCCGCTCGATCGCTTCCAAGCACTGCTTGGCCTAGTACCGGCCGATGCGCTCGTGATCGTCGGCGCAGCGGAGGAGATCGCGCCAGCGCTCGGCGACCACTGGCAAGACGTCTGCGCTGCCTTTCACGACGCCGACGCTCACCACCTCTACGTTGCGCCGGAGGCCGTCCAGGCGGCGCTGGCAGAGCGCTCATCGGCGCGGATCTCATCGCTGCTTGCAGGTCAAGAGATCGAACTTCACGCGCAGGCTGCCGACTTTTCGGCGCAGTCACTAGCCGAGGCGGAGCCGGAGCTGGAAAGCCTCGTTCGTAGCGGCTACAAGACGGTCGTCGCGTTCTCTCGGCGCGGCGAAGGCGAGCGCGTTGCGCACAATCTTGCGCGGCTTTCCGCCGATTGGATCGACGAAACCGAGCCTTTCGCCGATTCCAACGGGCGGCTGCTGTTCTCGCTCGCTGCGCTGCGCAGTGGATTCGTTGCCGCCGGCGCAAAGCTGGCTGTGATTCCAGAGCGCAAGCTCTTTCGCAGGCGCCGGGCCGCTCGCAGCGACGACCAGCCGGAGCGGCTCGGCCGCTTCGCTTCGCTCTTTGAGCTGCGCACCGGCGACACCGTCGTCCACGAAGATCACGGCGTCGCCCGCTTCTCCGGCTTTGAAACAAAGACCGTCAGCGAGATCACGCGCGACTACCTTGAGCTCGAGTACGCCGACGGTGACCGCGTCTTCATGCCTGTCGATCAGCTGGCGAAGATCACGCGCTACATCGGCGCTGGCGAACTATCACCAAAGCTTTCAAAGCTCGGTGGCAAAGGCTGGGAGACGCTCAAAGCGCGCGCCCGAAAGGCTGCCGAAGGGCTCGCCGGTGAGCTGCTCAATCTTTACGCCGAGCGCCGCCGGCGCGAAGGGCGCGCCTTCTCTGAAGATTCCGAATGGCAGCTCGACTTTGAATCGCGCTTCCCTTGGCAGGAGACGGCCGACCAAGCCTCGGCGATCGAGGCCGTCAAGCAGGACATGGAACGGCCACGTCCGATGGATCGCCTGATCTGCGGCGACGTCGGCTACGGCAAGACCGAGGTTGCCCTGCGCGCCGCTTTCAAGGCTGCCGGTGACGGCGCTCAGGTGCTGGTGTTGGCGCCGACGACGATCCTCGCGCAGCAGCACTACGGCACCTTCTGCGAGCGGCTTGAGGACTTTCCATTCACCGTTGACGTCGTTAGCCGCCTGCGAAGCGCCGCCGAGCAGCGCGCATCGGTTACCGAGTTCAACGAGGGCAAGACAGACATCCTGATCGGCACCCACCGGCTGCTGGGCCGCGACATCAGGCCGAACGACCTAGGCCTTCTCGTCGTCGATGAAGAGCAGCGCTTCGGCGTAAAACAGAAAGAGCTGCTGCGCCAACTGAAGCTGAAGGTCGATGTGATCGCGATGAGTGCGACGCCGATTCCGCGCACGCTGCAGATGTCGCTCGCCGGGATGCGCGACATCAGCGTGATCGAAACCCCGCCTGAGGGCCGCAGGCCGGTCAAGACCTTTGTTGGCGAATACGACGAGGAACTCGTCCGGCTTGCGTTGGAGCGCGAGCACGAGCGCGGCGGGCAGTCCTTCTTTCTCCACAATCGCGTCGAGACGATCGAGGAGACGGCCGAACGGTTGCGCGGCCTCTGCCCGAAGCTGAGCTTCGACGTAGCCCACGGCCAGCTCGATGAGCACGAGCTCGAGGAGCGGATGATGCGCTTCCTGCGCGGCGATAGCGACGTGCTCGTATCAACGAGCATTATCGAATCGGGGATCGACATTCCCCAGGCCAACACGCTGATCGTTGAGCGCGCCGACCGTTTCGGCCTCTCGCAGCTCTACCAAATCCGCGGCCGCGTCGGTCGCAGCCGCGAGCGTGCCTACGCCTACCTGCTTTACCCCAGCGCCGCCGCCCTTACCGAGGAGGCGACGCGGCGGCTCAGCGCGCTCTCCGACTACACCGAGCTTGGCGCCGGTTTTAAGATCGCGATGCGCGACCTTGAAATCCGCGGCGCCGGCAACCTGCTCGGTGACGAGCAGTCCGGTCACGTTGCTGCGCTCGGCTTTGAGCTCTACCTCTCGATGCTCGATGAGGCTGTCCGCGCAGCCGGGCCGCCGTCGGCCGACGATGAAGATTACGAACCGGTCCGCTTCGACGTTGACGTTGACGCCTACATCCCAACCGATTACATCCCCTACGAGCAGGCGAAGATCGACGTCCATCGCCGAATCGCCGCAAGCCGCGAGGTTGCCGACCTAGCGCAGCTAAGCGAAGAGCTCGCCGACCGCTTTGGCCCGCTGCCGCAGGAGCTTGAAAACCTGGTTGTGTTGCAGCAGGCACGCGTGAAGCTGGGGCAGGCGGGCGCGGGCGTGGTGACTATTCGGGGCGAGCGAATGACGGTGACGCCACTTGACTTCAGCGAGCAGCAGCAGCAGGCGC
The DNA here is from genome assembly GCA_903959665.1 of uncultured Solirubrobacterales bacterium. Lineage (GTDB taxonomy): Bacteria > Actinomycetota > Thermoleophilia > Solirubrobacterales > Solirubrobacteraceae > F1-60-MAGs163. The sequence continues at coordinate 4,153 of CAJBXY010000109.1, forward strand.
TGTCCGCCGAATTGCCCAAGGCAAAGTACGAACCCGGCCGCGCTCAGCTCTCGCTGTCGCTGCCCGCCGATGGCGCCGAGCGGCTCACGATGATCGCTTCAGTCGCTACTGTTCTTTTGGCTGTGAGTCGCCAAACCGCTTAGCGCGGCGCGCAGCAGCTCTCTAGCGCCTATTATCGAGGAACTTATGACTCATTCTCACCGTTTTCTGGCGCTCGGCGCCGCAGCCATCTCAGCCTTCGCTTTCGCGTCATGCGGCGGCGTCTCCGACAGCGATGTTGCTTCGATCGACGGAACGACGATCTCGAAGACGACCTTTAACCGCTGGGTCACGGTGGCCGCCAGCGCCTCGCAGGATCCAACCGCCAAGGGTGCAGGCGCTCCCGACCCGCCCAACTACGTCAAGTGCATCGCCGCCAAGAAGGCCGCCGCTCCAGAGCCGGTCAAGGGCCAGCCCGACCCAACCGATGCCGAGTTCAAGAAGCAGTGTGCCGATCAGTACACGCAGCTAAAAGATCAGGTCATGACCTTCCTAATCCGTTCTACTTGGCTTGAGCTGCAGGCCGACGAGGCGGGGATCGACATCACCGACGCCAAGGTTCAGGCTGAGTTTGACAAGGCACGCAAGCAGGCCTTCCCGACCGCCAAGCAGTACGCGGACTTCCTCAAGAGCTCAGGCCAGACCGAGGCCGACCTGCTCTTCCGCCAGCGCTCGCAGATGCTTGAGAAGGCGATCACCGACCAGGTTCAGAAGGCTTCGAAGACCGCCACGCCGGAAGAGATTTCGGCTTACTACAACAAGAACCAGGCTCAGTTCACGCAGCCGGCAACGCGCGACCTCAACGTGATCCTGACGAAGACCGAGGCTCAGGCAGAGAAGGCCAAGGCTGCGCTCGAGGGCGGGGATTCATTCGCCTCAGTTGCCAACGAGTACTCAATCGACGCAACTTCGAAGAAGGACGGCGGAAAGCTTCCCGCTGTAGCGCAGGGCTCGCAGGAAGGCGCCTTCGACAAGGCGATCTTCAGCGCCCCGCTGAACAAGGTTGCTGGCCCGGTCAAGACGAGCCTCGGCTACTACGTCTTCGAGGTCACGAAGGAGACGCCGAAGAAGGTTCAAACCGAAGCCCAGGCGCAGAAGTCGATCCAGCAGATCGTCGTCTCCGAGAAGTCGCAGAAGTCGCTGGCGGCGTTCGGCAAGACCTACCAGACGCGTTGGAAGGCGCTGACCGAGTGTCAGACCGGCTACATCGTCGCCGACTGCAATAACTACAAGGCGCCGAAGACCCCGGCCACCGCTCCTGGCCAGCCGGCAGCGCCTGTCGCTCCGCCATCCGGCGGCTGATCACCAAGCGCCGCTCGGTGAGCGACGCTGGAGGCTAGCGCCGTGAGCCGCGAACAGATCGAAGCGTCGCTCGGGCGGCTCGACGAGCTGACCCGCAAGCTGCGGGTCGAATGCCCGTGGGATCGCGAACAGACCGCGCGAACAATCGTTCCGCACACCGTCGAAGAGGCCTACGAGCTGGCCGACGCCGCCAATTCGGGCGACGACGCGGCGCTCGTCGATGAGCTCGGTGACGTGCTCTTCCAGGTTTACTTCCTCTCGCTGCTGCTTGAGGAGCGGGGCGTCAGCGATCTTGGCGAGGTCGCCGATCACTGCCGTGAGAAACTGATCCGCCGCCATCCGCACATCTTCGGCGAGGTTGAGGTTGACGGCAGCGGCGAGGTGCTGCGTAACTGGGATCAGATCAAGCGCAGCGAGCCCGGCCGCGGCGATTCGATCTTCGGCTCGCTGCCGGAGAACCTGCCGGGCCCGCTGGAGGCGCGCCGCGTCCAGCGCCGCGCAGCATCGAGCGGCTTCGACCCGCTCGACAGGGACGAAGCGATCGCTGCGCTCGGTGATCAGCTTGAGGCGGTCGCTCAGCTCGGCGAGCCGTTGCCCGGCGACGAGCAGAGCTTTGAGCGGGTCGGCGACCTGCTGTTCGCCGCGGTAAACGTTGCGCGGCGCCTGAAGGTTGACCCTGAGCTGTCGCTGAAGGCTTCAACCGGCCGTTTCCGCGCCCGGCTCGAAGCGGCAGAGGAGTTGGCCCGCAGCGCAGGGCTGAGCTGGAATGAATTAGAACTAGATCAACAGCTCGAGCTTTACGCGCGGGCGCTAATGACAGAGGACCAATGACAAAGATCAGCAGCGTTCACGCCCGCCAAATTCTTGACAGCCGCGGCAACCCAACCGTCGAGGTTGACGTTCTTCTCGAAGGCGGCGCTAGCGGCCGCGCTGCCGTCCCCTCCGGCGCCTCAACCGGCGAGTTCGAAGCGACCGAACTACGCGACGGCGGCGCGCCGTGGGGAGGCAAGGGGGTAACTCAGGCTGTGGCCAACGTCAACGGCGAGCTTGCCGCCGGCGCAACAGGGCTCGACGCCTCCGATCAGCGCGCGCTCGACGAGGCGCTGATCGCTCTTGACGGCACTCCGAATAAGTCGCGGCTCGGTGCAAACGCGATCCTCGGCGTTTCGCTGGCCTGCGCTCACGCCGCTGCCGCCAGCGCGCAGCAGCCACTCTGGCGCTACCTCGGTGGAGCCGACGCCAGCATCCTGCCGGTGCCGATGATGAACGTCCTCAACGGCGGCGCCCACGCCGACAACCGCGTCGATTTCCAAGAGTTCATGATCGTTCCCTGCGGCGCAGCCTCGTTCGGGGAGGCGCTCCGCGTGGGGGCTGAGGTCTTCCACGCGCTGAAGGCGACGTTGAAGCTGCGCGGGCTGAACACGGCCGGCGGCGACGAGGGCGGCTTCGCCCCTGACCTCGGCTCCAACGAGGAGGCGCTCCAGGTACTAGTCGAGGGGATCGAGGCGGCCGGCTACCGCCCCGGCGAGGACGTCGGCATCGCGCTCGATCCGGCAACGAGCGAGATTTTCGAGGATGGCAGCTACTCGCTCGCGCATGAGGGCCGCGTGCTCAGCTCGGCCGAGATGGCCGACTATTGGGCGCAGATGGCTGCGCGTTACCCGATTCTTTCGATCGAAGACGGGATGGACGAGGAGGATTGGGACGGCTGGAAGCAGCTGACCGAGAAGATCGGCGAGACGGTGCAGCTCGTCGGAGACGACCTTTTCGTCACCAACACCGAGCGGCTTGGGCGCGGCATCGAGCTGGCGGTTGGCAACTCGATCCTGATCAAGGTCAACCAGATCGGAACGCTGACTGAAACGCTCGACGCGATCGCGATGGCTCGCGACGCCGGTTACAGCGCCGTGATGTCGCACCGCTCCGGCGAGACAGAGGACACGACGATCGCCGACCTCGCAGTAGCGACCGGCTGTGGCCAGATCAAGACCGGCGCGCCGTCCCGCTCCGATCGGGTCGCCAAGTACAACCAGCTGCTGCGGATCGAAGAGGCGCTAGGTGATCGCGCCGTCTACCCGGGGCGCTCGGTCTTCCGCAGCTAGCGGCAGCGCAGGGTTTCGACCCGGAAAAATTGCTTGGAAGGAGTTCCGCCGGCGGCCGCGAACGTGCGCTTATGACTTCTCGCAGCGCAACCGTCCGTCAGCGCCCCGATCATCGCCCGCTGCTGCCGCGGCCGCGGCTGATTGAAGGTCGGCCGGCAGGTTCGAGTGGGATCCGCTGGGATCGGATCGCTCGCCTCCTCGTGCTTGGCGTCTGTCTGCTTGTGATGCTGCTTTACGTGCGGCCGGTGGTGGCGATCTTCTCGGCACGGGGCGAGGCGACTACGCGCAAGAGCGAGCTGACAAAGCTTCAGCGCGAGAACACCGCACTGACCGGCCGAGTTGAGGCGCTGAAGAATCCGGCCGCATTGGAGCGCGAAGCAAGAAGCCTCGGCATGGTTAAGCCTGGCGAGAAGGCTTACGTGATCAAGGGGCTGCCGGGCAGCCCTTAGTCGGCCGGCGCTACTCTGCGCCGCGTGTCATTCGAAACAGCGATCGAGCAGTGGCGCGAAGGTGAGCGCGTACTTGCCGCCGCGCCGGTTGAGGATCAGCCGGCGCTGCTGCGCGTCGAGGAGGCGCTCGTTGCCGAGCTGCGTCGCCGGCTCGGCGGCGCCTTCACCGTCGATGAGCTGGTCGAGTTCTATGAGCAGGACAGCTCCTGGTGCATGGAGCTGGCGCTGCGGCTGGAGCCGGAGCTGCCGCAGGCGTGGGACGCGCGGATCGCCGACGCCGCCTACGCCCGCTACGTCCGCGGCGCCGTTGATTTTGCCGGTGGCCGGCGCCTAGAGCAGAAGCCTTAGCGCGCGCGGCCGGTCACTCGTCGTCGGCGCGGCGGATCACGATTCGATCGGCTTCAACGGTCACCGTGACGGAGCGCTTGCCGGCCCAGTGCTCGGCGTAAACAGCGTTCTCTGCGATCGCTGGGTCGAGCCAGAGGCCGTAACCCTCTTCGCCGTGGTCGAAGCTGCCTTCGAGCGTCTTTGCCGCGCTGCGGCGCCCGCGGCCACCGCGACGGCCGCGGCGCGAGCGGCTTGCCCCGTCGCCGTTGGAGTCGTCGCCGTCCTCGTCTGAATCAGCATCGTCGGGATCCTCTTCGCCGGCGGCGATCCGTTCGGCGCGCAGTCGCGCCTCTTCTTCAGCCGCCTTGGCCTGCTCGGCCTCCTCGATTTCGAGCGCGGCGGCGACCTGGGCGTCATCGGCGGCGCGAAGGTCAACGACCTCGTCGAAGCCTGCGACAGCGCCCTCTGAGCTGGTTAGCTCGAACTCCTGCTTAAAGGTTTCAAGCTGCGCTACCGGCACCTCAAGTTGATGGGCGATCCATGCGTCGGTGCGGCCTTGGCCCACCCATACGCGGATTTGATTGAGTTGTGGTTTCAAAGATTTTCTAGCCATTAGGCGCCTGACCCTATCGGAGCGGCGAGCCTGCGCGTCGCCCGGCGCGGCGGCCGGGCAGCGAAACTCGCACTTGCGGTGGGGAGCGCGGCGCTGGTAGGTTCGCAAGACGGGGCGGGTGATCAGGCGAGGAGAGCTGGCATGTTGGTCTTATCGAGAAAAACGAATCAGAGCATCATGATCGGTGATGAGATCGAGATCACGGTTCTCTCTGTATCCGGCGAGAAGGTTCGCCTTGGCATCAAGGCGCCGCGCGAAGTGCCGGTCTATCGCGATGAGGTTTACGCCGCCGCCCACGCGCACCAGCGCGAAGCCGATCCGGCGCCCCCTATCCCATAACGATGTAGAGCGTTTCAAACATCGCCACCGTGACAACGACGGCGGTGGCGATCAGCAGCAGCACGAGCATCGCAAAGCGCAGCGTGCCGTGGCGGTGCTGGCGGTCGAGCCGCCGCACTCTGATGCGCGTTTCAGCGCGATGGTTGATCTCGTGACGACGGACGCGGTCGGCGCGAATCTCGGCACGGAACTTGGCCTCAAAGTCGCGCAGACTCTGACGAAGGTGGGTAGCCATCAATGCCGATATTAGCGGCAGCGCCGCCACAGGCCGAGCCCTGCGCGGCGGGCGCTATTGCGTAATTGTGCGAATTCGCCTGCGTGGCTCGTATTTGGCGGGAATACGCGCGCGTCGGCAAATCCACGCCCAACTAGGTCGGCGTTCACAAACAGCTCTTGACCGCCTTCGTCCTTGCGGTAGACGTAGGCCAGTAGGCGCCCGTAGCGGTCGCGCGGCTCTGTGCCGATAACCAGGCGGATCGCGCTGCCGCTCGGCAGCAGCCGCTCGTTCTCATTGCTGGCCTCGGGGCCGAAGCAGTCAACCTCGGCGTTCGGTTTGACGCTCTCAGGAGTGTCGATCCCGATGTAGCGCACGCGCTCTTCGCGGCCGCTGAGCTTGGCGACGATCGTGTCGCCGTCAACGACCCGCGAGACGGTGCCGTCGATCTCGTCGCCCGGCCCGGCCTCGCCGCCACCGCAGCCAGCGGCAGCGAGCAGCAAGGCTGCGGCGATCGCCACGCAGGCTGCCATGCGGTTTCTGCTGCCAGACGAGATCACCGCTCGACGTTATCGCCGCTCAGCGGACTGTCGCGGCGGCGCGCCACTTTCGCTTCACTCTTTGGGCAATGCTGCGCGGCTCCGCGCGAGCGCTGCGCGCTTAAGCGATCGTTACGTCGTCTGAGAGGTAGACGTCTTGAACGGCGTTGAGAATTTCAACGCCTTCGTTCATCGGCCGCTGGAACGCTTTGCGGCCGGTGATCAGGCCGGTGCCGCCGGCGCGCTTGTTGATCACCGCTGTCGTGACGGCCTCGGCCTTGTCGCTGTCGCCGCCGGAAGCTCCGCCGGAGTTGATCAGCCCTGAGCGGCCCATGTAGCAGTTGGCAACCTGGTAGCGCGTTAGGTCGATCGGGTTGTCGGTCGTCAGCTTGTCGTAGACCAGCGGGCTGGTCTTGCCGTAGGAGACGCCGTCAGCGTTCAGCGCGAGGTAGCCGCCGTTGTTCTCCGGCAGCTTCTGCTTGATGATGTCGGCCTCGATCGTCGTTCCGATGTGGTTGGCCTGGCCGGTGAGGTCGGCGGAGACGTGGTAATCGGTGCCGTCGACGACGAAGGCGCTGTTTCGCAGGTAGCACCAGAGAACGGTGAACATGCCGAGCCGGTGAGCCTCCTCGAAGGCCGCGGCAACGTCGACGATCTGGTGGTGCGACTCCTCCGAGCCGAAGTAGATCGTCGCGCCGACGCCGGCGGCGCCGATGTCGAAGGCGCGCTGAACCGAAGCGAACATGATCTGGTCATACGTATTCGGATAGGTCAGAAACTCGTTGTGGTTGAGCTTGACGATGAAAGGAATCCGGTGCGCGTACTTGCGCGAAACGGCGCCGAGCACTCCGACCGTTGAAGCGACCGCGTTGCAGCCGCCCTCGATTGCCAGCTCGACGATCTTGCCGGGATCGAAGTACTCCGGGTTTGGCGCGAAACTGGCGCCGGCGGAATGCTCGATTCCCTGGTCGACGGGAAGGATTGAAAGGTAGCCGGTGCCACCAAGGCGGCCGTGATCCCACATCTGCTGGAGGTTGCGCATCACCTGCGCGCTGCGGTCGCTTTCGGCGACGATCCGCTCGTTGAAGTCTGGGCCCGGCAGGTGCAACATCGAAGCGTCGATCGTCGTGCACTTGTGGTCGAGCAGCGTCTTGGCGTTGTCGCCGAGCAGTTCTTCGAGCTGGGAGGAGGTCATCGATTCAGTAGCCACGTCAGGTATCTCCGTATTCGGTAGCGGGAAATCAGCTTGCTGAAGCGTAGCCGCGATCCGCGCTCGCTGTCGTCAGCGCCAGCGGGCTAAGATCGCAGCGTCGATGCCCGAAGCCCCTGACCTCTTCGTTGTCTGCCGTTCCTGCGGGGCTGAGGTTTCCAAGTACGTGACCGAATGCCCCTACTGCGGCGCGCGAATGCAGCAGCGCGCACCGAAGATCGCCCGTGGCCGGATTGCCGCCAGCGGCACTAAACCCAAGCGGCAGCGCAAGCGTCGTCAACGCTCGCCGCTCGCCGCTAGCGGGCCTAGGAAGCCACTCGTTTCAGCCACGCTCGCCGCGGCCTGCGCGATCGGTGCCGTTCTAATTGTGCCGGGAGTCGTGTTGGCCAGCGAGGTAGGGGTCGTCGGGCAGCTCGACGGCCAGTGGTGGCGCCTGGTCACGGCCTCCTTCTTCGCCGACAACCTCTGGTACACAGCCGCCAGCGTTGCAGCAATCGCCTTGTTCGGCGGACTGATCGAACGCGAGCACGGGCCGTTTGTCGCCGGTGGCTGTTTTGCGATCTGCGCCGTCGGTGGAATGGCGGCGGCCGCCGGGCTGGAGAGCATCCCACTGGCGCTTGGAGCAAATGCCGCCGCGCTCGGGCTGATCGGCGCGTGGGTCATAACGCCGGTGCTTCAGACGCGGCGCGGCGAGCAGCCTTCGGTTGATCTGATTGGCACTGCAGTCTGCGCCGCAGTGCTGCTGTTGATGCCGCTCGCGGCCGTTGAGGCGAGCTCTACGGCAGGCACCGTTGGGCTAATTATTGGCCTGCTCGCCGGCATGATTCTCGCGCGCCGGTAGGCTCTTGGGCGATGGCTGAGCACCGTTACAGCGCTGAGCAGGTAGATGCAGCGGTCGCTGCGATCGCCGACGGCGAACGTTTCGCTGACGCTCAGGAGGTAGTCACCCACGCCGCCCCAGGGCTGCAGCAGATTCTTGGCGCGGCGCTCGACGCCGGCGGCTTCTTCGATTCAGCCCATCAAGGTGAGATTGCCCGCGTCGCCGCGATCACCGACGATCAGCAGCGCCGCGTTGCGCTCGCAGAGCTGGTCGCTGAGGAATCACGACTGGCGATGCTGATCGGCGTTGCAGTCGGGTTGGCGCTAGCCGACGAACTTGGAACAGCGAGCGAGGGCGAGGGGAGCGATTGATGAGCAGCGTTGCGGTGAATTACTTAGGCCACTCGGCCTTCTCGATCGAGCACGACGGAACGAAGGTTCTCGTTGACCCGTTTCTCACGGGCAACCCGAAGGCGACCGCCGATGCAGCCGAGGTTGAGGCCGACGCGATTCTCGTAACACACGGCCACAGCGATCACCTCGGCGACACTGCCGCAATAGCTTCGCGCACAGGGGCCCCGATCGCGACGATCGTGGAGACCGCCGCCGAGCTGACCGACGAGCTGGGCCCAGAGCACGTGGTTCACGATCCCAATCTCGGTGGCACGGTCTATTTCGACTGGGGCTGGGCGCAGTGGGTGCCGGCTTGGCACACCTCAACAACGACGCGCGGGACGATCAACACTCCTGCCGGGATCGTGCTCAACATTGGCGGCAAGACGATCTACCACCTTGGCGACACGGCACTCTTCAGCGATCTGGCACTGCCCGGGCAGCGCCACTCGATCGATCTCGCCTTGATTCCAATTGGCGGCCACTACACGATGGATCGCCATGACGCGGTTCGCGCCGCGACGCTGGTCGGCGCGCCGCTGGTGGTGCCGATTCACTACAACACCTTCCCACCGATCGAGACCGACGCGGCAGCCTTTGCCGAGGCCGTCGCGGCCGAAGCGAACGCCACCGTCGTGGTGCTCGACCCAGGGCAGAGTTTGGAACTGAAATGATTACTGCCTTCGTCCTTGTTGAATCGGAGCGCACGGCGCTGGCCACGCTCGGCGGCAAGCTGCAGCAGATCGACGGCGTCGCTGAGGTGTACTCGGTAACGGGGGCCTGGGACTTCGTAGCAATCGTGCGCGTAGAGCGCCACGAGCAGCTCGCTGAAGCGCTGGCCGAAAACGTTGCCGCGCTCGAGGGGGTGAGTCGCTCGCAAACGATGGTCGCGTTCGATTCCTTCACCGACCTGGACATCGACCAGCTCTTCGCTGACGGGTCCTAAGCGGCGGCTACGCTGAGCTGCGATGAGCTCGATTGTCCGCCCAGAGTTCGGCGAATCACTGCCGACGAAGCTTGGCCCCAAGTGGCGCGCGCTTGGGCGGCTGCCACGGGCGCTGATTGTTGGCGCTGCGGCCGCAGTCCTGTTGGTGATCCTCGCTCTTGTGCTTGGCGTCGGCTCGCCGACGAAGAAGGTTGAGGTTGGCGCTCCGGTTGCGTTCCAACTCAGCTACGACGGCGATCTGCTCGGGCAGCGACTCACCGTCGGGCGCGAATCGCTGCGGCTCGAGACACCCGCCGGCGTTGCAGCGAAGCGCAGCTTCACCGTCCAGCCGCTCTTCCTGCCTGCCTACGAGGGGTCGGTTGAGGGAGTGCTGCCGCTGCGGGCTGAGAAGATCACAGCTCAGCTTGGCGCCCGTGATCCGAGCTTCGCGACGATTGCGGAAGGGCCCGTGCTAGTCGAGGAGCAGCCCGGCTACGAGATTCTCTACCGCTTCGTCCGCGATCGGCGCAGCTTCTACGGGCGGCGCGTGCTGCTCTTCCCGACCAAGCCGGGCGCCCGCGCCGGCGTTGACGTGACAATGATCGCGATCCGCGGAGCTGGCGCGCTGACTGCCCAATCGCTCGCTCTGCAGTCGCCGCTGCGTGAGCCGCTGCAATCGCTCGTCGTCGGTAACTGAGCTTTAAGCGGCAGGCGAAGGAGCGCTCGGCGCGTCGCCGTCGCTTGTTTCGAGAAGCTGCTGCGTGGTTGGTTCGGTGGCTGGTGCGACCGGAGCGTCGGCGGCCGGCGGGGTGTCGGTGACCGGCGGGGCCGGCGGGGTGACGGTGACCGGCGGGGCCGGCGGGGTGACGGTGACCGGCGGGGCCGGCGGGGCCGGCGGGGTGTCAGTGACCGGCGGGGCGATCATCACGTCATCGTGGTGCTCTTCAGGGACAACCGGCACAGCTACGGGAGCCGGGTCAACGGCCAGCGGCAGCGGCGCTGGTTCGACGACCGGCGCGACCACGACGGCGACGGTCGGGGCAGCGGCGACAAGCGGCGCAGGCTTGGCTGCTGCTTCAACCTTCGGCGCCGGCGCGATCGGTGTTGCGGCAACCGGAGTGCTCTGCATGATCGCGGCGGCAGACTCGCGCCTGGGCTCGGCGGTTGTAGCGTTGTTGACGCCGACGGCGCCTGTCGTGACGATCGCGGCGGCGGCGACCGTTGCAGCGGCCTTCGTCGCCACCGAGCCAACGGCGCCGGAGAGCAGCCCGCCGCTGGCGGTAACGGTCGCGGCTGAGCCGGCGCTGGCGGTAGTGCCGATGTGAGCGAGAACGACCTTCTTGAGCACCAGCAGCGGCCCGATCGGCAGCAGCATCGCCAGCGCCTTGTTGTTCTGCTTCAGCGTCGCTTGGAAACCTTTGCAGCGTTCGCATTCGCGCGTGTGGCGGCGAACCGGGGGGGAGAGCTTGGTCAAGCCTTCGGCCACTTCGGCAAGTTCGATCCGCGCCTCTTCGCAGGAGATTTGCCGCGCCTGCGCAGCTTCGGCGAGGCCGCCGCGGGCGCGAACCAGCAGCGACTTGACGCTCGACACGGTCGTCTCCATCGCTTCGGCGATCTGGTCATAAGAGAGCGCGTCGATCTCGCGCAGCAGCAGTGCCGTGCGCTGCTGCTCCGGTAGCTCGCGTACATCGCTCATCAGCTGGCGCAGATCTTCGCGCTGGCTTACTTCATCCTCGGTTGTGCGGCCGTGGTTGGCTACGTGGTGGTCGAAGTCGTCAACGCCGATTGCGCTCTGGCGGCGCAGGTGGTTGAGCGAGCGGTTACGAGCGATCCGGTAGAGCCAAGGCTTCACGTTGATCTCGCGCTCGTCGGCCATCATTGCGCTGTAGGCAGCGGCGAAACTCTCCTGCGTTACGTCTTCAGCATCTTCCTTCGAGGCCAGCATGTGGCGCGTGAAGCCAAGGATCCGTGCGTGGTAGCGGCCGACGAGAGCTTCGTAGGCGGACTGGTTGCCGCGGCGCGTCAGCGTGACCAGCTTCTCATCCGATTGGAGACGCAAAAACGCGCTCGGGGCGCGCAGACCTACAAGGTCGGATTGTGTTATTGCCGAGGCTTCCATTGATTCTTCAGGGATACCAACACCGCTGGAGGCGAAAGGTTTCGCTTTTTTCCGCCCCCTTGAGCTTCTTTTAGCCACAGCTACAGGCTAGTCTTCAGCGCCCGCCCGGGTGGCGGAACCGGTAGACGCGGCTGGCTTAAAACCGGCTGTCCCGCAAGGGACGTGGGGGTTCGAGCCCCTCCCCGGGCATAAATCGCTGCAAACTCGCTCAGTTGAGGATGTCGAGCCGCTTCATCAAGGGAAGCGAATCGTATGGCTTGCCGCCCTTGTACCAGCCCGGCGCGGTCCAAAGTTCGATGTGCAGATGGCAGCCGCTGGCGCGGCCGCTGTCGCTTAGTCGGCCGAGCCGCTGGCCGGCGAAAACCTTTGTTCCAACCTTTGCCGGCGAGCGCTCCTGCATGTGCATGTAGGCGTAGGACTCACCGTTGGCGCGTCGGACGACGACGTAGTTACCGGCCGCTCCCTGAAAGGCGTTGAACTGCACGACGCCGCTGGTCCAAGCCGCCAGCGGGGTGCCGCAGGCGGCGAAGTGATCGCTGCCTTGGTGGCCGCGGCCGCCGCCGAACATCTGCGTCGGCGTGCTCGAGAGCTTGTGCGCACCGCGGATTGGAAAGAAGCCTTCGGCCAGTTCAAACTGGGTGTCGCTGCCGGCTTTGATCTTCGCGCTGGCACTAGCCGGCTCGTTGAGCCGCAGCACGTAGGTGCCGCTCTTCGCCGGCTCGTCGCCGATGAAACCGTTCCAATCGACGGCGCCCTCACCGGATTTGACTAGCGGCCACTTGCGCACGACCTTGCCGGTCGTGCCGCTAACAGCCTCAACCCGCGCTCCGGCCGCCGCGCTGCTGGCCACGTGGTAGCTGAAGTGGGCCTCGCGCTTACCACCGGCAATCAGCTTCTTTGAATCGCTGGCTTCATCGGTTGCCGGTAGGCCGGCGACGATCCGAACCAGCTCTGGCGAAGTGGCAGGCGTGCCGATCGAGCCGCTTATCCGAACCGCCCCGCTCTTCGCGCGGGCGGGAACGGTGACGGCGATCTCCTCCGGCTGAGCGGCGCGAGCCGAGAGCTTCACAACAACGTTGTCGCGGCTGCCGCTGGAACCAACAAAGGTCACCTGCTCTGCGCTTTGAAGGTTGCTGCCCTCGATAGTCATCTGTTGGCCGGCGGCGCAGCTGCTGGCGGGCTGGAGCGGGCAGGCGATCGCGGTGATCACCGGCTGGCCCGGAACCTCGGCGCCGCCTGGGCCGTTTGCCGCAATCGCAACCGGGGCGCCGAATGCGAGCAGCGCTACGAAGGCCGGGAGGGCTCTGCGAAGCAGGGGGGAAGTAGATCGTTTTAGAACTGGCACGAACCGCTGACCACTCTTATCTGTGCCTACGAGGTGAGCTGACGGGCGCGCGCTTTAAGAGTCTGCGCGGCGCTCCGAACTGCGAGCGCTTAGCCCCAACAACCTGGTTCCCCCGCTCGCGGCCACGCTGGGCGGCCACGACTCGGCTGGTCTCTAACTCGGGAGAGGTTAGCGATCCGAGCTGTCGGAGGCGCAGGTGGGGCGTCAGCGCCCTCAGCTGCGCCGCTAGGGTTGCGCGATGGAAACTGAAGCTGGCTCGACGACAATGATTCACGGCGGGCGCCTCGTAGCTCGGCGGCTAAAGCAGTACGGAGTTTCGAAACTGTTCACGCTCTCCGGCGGCCATCTCTTCTCGATCTATGACGGCTGCCGCGACGAGGGGATCGAAATCGTCGACACCCGCCACGAGCAGGCCGCGACCTTTGCCGCTGAGGGCTGGGCAAAGGTGACGCGCCAGCCGGGCGTTGCTGCGCTCACCGCCGGCCCTGGCGTCACCAACGGCCTAAGCGCGATCGGCTCGGCGCTACAGAACCAATCCCCGATCATGGTGCTCGGCGGCCGCGCGCCGGCGCTGCGCTGGGGGATGGGCTCGCTGCAGGAGATCGACCACATCCCATTCGTTGCGCCGCTGACGAAGTTCGCCGCCACGGCCGAGAGCCCAGAGGCGATCCCCGGGCTTATCGACGAAGCTCTCACGACGGCGCTGGCGCCACACTCCGGCCCAACCTTCATCGACTTTCCGCTCGACGTCGTCTTCTCCGAGGGCGAAGAGTCGCCGCCCGCGCAGCCGCTTCCCGACCCCGAGGCAGAGCCTGCCGCGACAAGTGGAATCGACGAAGCGATCGCGCTGCTCGCCGCGGCCGAGCGCCCGGTGATCATGGCCGGCACCAACCTTTGGTGGGGGCATGGCGAGAAGGCGCTGCTGGAACTCGTCAACGAACGGCGGATCCCAGTCTTCCTCAACGGCCTGGCG
>CAJBXY010000110.1 GCA_903959665.1 uncultured Solirubrobacterales bacterium
AGCCGCCACAAGGCTCGGGGCTCGCCTCCGTCAAGGTCAACTTCGGCGACGGCTCGCCGGCTGTTGTCGGCAAGAGCCCAGCATTCAAGCTGAGGCACCGCTTCCTGCGCAGCGGCAGCCTTACGGTTACCGTTACGGCGATCGACGGAGCCGGGAATAAGGCCGTCTTTAGCGGCAAGGTCAGGGCCAAACGCGGCTAAGGCCGGGCCGCTGGCGTAGCATCGCTGCCGTGAGTCAAGAGTTCGAGATCCTCGCTGCTGCCGGGCGGCTTGATGCAAGCGGCCTAGTCGCGCAGCTGGCGCTTGGTGAGCGCGAGCTGGAGCTGAGCCGCCCGCGCGTGATCGCCGCGATGATCGCCTCCGCCGACGGCCGCGCTGCGGTCGAAGGGCGCGCCGGCGGACTCGGCAGCCCAGCCGACCGCGCCGTGCTGCGTGAGCTGCGCTGCAGCGTCGACGCGATTCTCGTTGGGCCGACAACGTTGATCGACGAGCACTACTCAACGCTGCTTGACGAAGATCATCGTCAGCGGCGGCTCGACGCCGGGCTGAGCGCCGAGCCAATCGCCGCGACGATCTCGCGCCACCTCAACCCGCAGCTCTCGAAGCTCGAACTGTTCGCCCAGCGAGGGCAGCGAATCGTCGTCTACACCGAATCGGAGGAGCTACTCGAAGCCAGTGGGGCCGAGCTGACGATTTCCAGGTCGAAGCCAGGCGAGCTGACGTTGGCCGACTCGCTCAGCGATCTTTACGCCAATCACGGGGTCGGCACGCTGCTCAGCGAGGGCGGGCCGACGCTGCTGCGGGCGCTCGCCGCGGAGGGGCTGATCGACGATTTCATCTTCACCGTTTCGCCGCTGCTGGTAGCTGGCTCGGCGCCGACCTTGCTCAGCGGCGAACCGTTCGAGCCGCCGCTTGGGCTGACGCTCGAGCAGAGTTGGCGCAGCGACAGCTTCCTCTTCCTCCATTACACGCGTCGGCGCTGAGCGCTACTGTTGACAGCGCAACGGATCGCTTGCCGCTGTCACAACGCGGCTGGAGTGCCAACCGATCCTCACTCAACCTAAGGAGAAGTAAATGACTGTTTTTTCCCGTGACGCCCTAGAGGGCAGTCCACTGGCCGACCTTCACGCAATCGCAGCGGAGCTCGGAATCGAAGGCTTCCGCCGAATGCGCAAAGCCGATCTCGTAAAGGCGATCATCGTCGATCAGGGCGGCGACCCGGGCCCTGACCCGGAGCCAGAGGAGGTCGATGATGATGCTGGCGAGGAGGCCGCTGAGAAGCCTGCGCGCTCGCGCTCGCGGCGCAGCGGCTCATCAAGTTCGCGCAGTGGCGGCCGTGAAGGAGGCGGCTCGCGCGGTGGAAGTTCGTCGCGCTCAGAAGGCGGCCGCAGCGGCGGCCGCGGAGGCTCGCGCTCGGAGCGCGGCTCCGACGGCACTGAAACGAACGTTGAAGGGACGATCGAAGTGCTCGGCAACGGCTCCGCATTCGTCCGTCTCAAGCCACCCGGCCAGAGCGACGACGATGTATACGTTTCGGCAGCGCAGGTCCGTCGCTGTGAGCTGAAGTCCGGCGACAAGGTTGCCGGCCCGGCGCGGCCCGCGCGCCGCTCAGAACGCTACCCATCGCTGGTGCGCGTAGTCACGATCAACGGTGGCTCGGCCGACGATGTTTCGGTCGGCACCCCGTTCGACAAGCTCGAAGCGGGCTTCCCGACGAAGAAGATCGGCTTCGCTTCAAAGAGCTCAACGCTGAAGACGATTGCTTCGAATGCTCCGTTCGGCC
>CAJBXY010000111.1 GCA_903959665.1 uncultured Solirubrobacterales bacterium
CGATCGGCCGATCTGGAAGTTCAAGACGCTCGACGCCGGTTCGACGTTGAACACGATCGGCCTCGGCGGAGCGAAGGCATCGAAGCTGGTGCTTTCGATAGTCACCGGCGCGAACGCGAAGGGAACACCACTTCCCGCGGCGACGGCGCTACGCGGCCAACCTACCCGCGATTACCTGCCCGCCAGCAACGGCGGCTAACGAGACGAGCGGTTGACAGACGCCAAATGGCTGACTAAGTTTGCTGCTCTGTTTGAAGTACTAGATCGGGAGTTTTGATGAGGAATCTGAAGCTGGTCGGCGGTTCACTGATGGGTCTTTCCGCGCTCGTTCTGGCGGCCTGCGGCAGCTCGTCGACGACGACCACGGTGGTCGAAAAGTCCGGTTCGGGCAGCTCCACAACCTCTTCCGATTCAGAGAGCAGCTCGGGCGGGATAGCACTGGACGCTCCCTCAGGCTCCGACCAGCTCAACGCCAGCGACCGCGATGGCGTCGAGTACGTGCGTTACTCCAACTCCGATAAGACCCCGGCGGAGGTTGTTGCCAGCTACAAGAGTGAGGCCAGCTCGGCCGGCTGGAAGGTAACGAAGGTCTCCGGCGGCGGAGGTGGCTGGGGTGCTTACGGAGGCTCCAATGCGGCGCTGCGAGCGCAGAAAGGCGGCGAGTACTTCGCTGTTACTGCCGGCGGCGAGAAGGGCGGCAACACATACTTTGAGGCCTGCTCCGGTTCAGGATCAGCTTCGATCTGCGACAACCTCAGCGAAGATGCGCACACCGGTTCCGGCGGCAGCGGTTACCACAACGACCGCAACAACTCGCACTCGCGCTGGAGCTGAGTCGGCGCGGCCAGCGGCCGCAGCCTAGGCTTAAGGCAATGCAGCTGACGGCACTTTCGTTCGATGCGATGGGCACCAACGCCCACGTGATCTACGGCGGCGATGACCCGCAGCACGCCGCGCTGGCGATGGAGCGAGTTCAGCAGTTGGAGCAGCTCTGGAGCCGCTTCATTGAGAGCAGCGAGATCTCGCAGATCAATCGCTCTGCGGGTTCGGCCGTTGCCGCCTCGCCGGAGACGCTGGAGCTGATCGAGCGGGCGATTGAAGCCTGGGAGATCACCGGTGGACTCTTCGACCCGATGGTGCTGGAGCAGATCCGTGCGCTCGGCTACGACAAGACGTTCAAGGAGCTTGCGACGCTTCCGCCGCTTGCTCCTTCGGCCGATGCGCCAGCAGGAGCTGTCAACGCGGGGCGCGATTTGCTCGGGATTAGCGTTGATCACGACGCGGGGACGGTGACCGCCAACGCCGGGCGCGGGATTGACTCCGGTGGAATTGGCAAGGGGCTGGCAGCCGACATGGTTGTCCGTTCGCTACTTGACGCAGGCTCGCCGGGCGCGCTCGTAAACCTTGGCGGAGATCTGCGCAGCGGCGGCGAATCCCCCGACGGCGGTTGGCGGGTTGAGGTTGACAACCCCTTCGACCCGAGCGGCCCGCCGGCGGCGCGTTTCCTGCTCAGCGGCCAAGCTCTTGTAACCAGCTCATCGCAGGGGCGTCGCTGGCGCGACGGCGACGAGGAGAACCATCACCTCTTGAACCCGTCCAGTGGCCGGCCTGCAGTTTCAGACATTGCGTCGGTGACAGTTATCGCCGATGAGGGCTGGCGCGCAGAGGCGCTTGCCAAAGCGGCCTTCCTTAGCGGCCGTGAGGGGGCGCTCGAGATGCTGCCCA
>CAJBXY010000112.1 GCA_903959665.1 uncultured Solirubrobacterales bacterium
ATGCCGGAGACGAGCTGGCGCTTTGGTGAGCGCGCGATCACTTCGCTGTCAACGAGCACGAGCGCCGGATGATGGGCGTAGAAGCGGTACTCATCGACGGCGTCGTCCTCGTTGTAGACCACTGAGAGAGCGCTGCACGGAGCGTCGGTTGACGCGAGCGTGGGGGTGAGGATTGCCGGCACGCCGAGCGCGTCGGCTGCGCCACGGCCCGCGTCGCTCGCCTTGCCTCCTCCGGCCGAGACGACTGCGACGACCTCGTTAGTGCGTCCGACTTCGGTCAGGCGGGCGATCTCGGGAACCGTGCATTGGCCTCCGAACCGCTCGATGATTGGCTGCAGTCCACGGGTAGGCAGCGTCTCGTTCCAGATACCGGCGAGCTGCTCGATCGCGTGGCCGCCCGCGACAAAGAGGATCGGCCCTTGTAGGCCGAGTCGCTCAAGCTCAGTGCCTAAGTCGTGCGTCGCGCCTGGGCCCTGCACGTAGCGCCCTGGGCTGGCGAAGACGGTAAGCGGGCGCTGCGAGTTAGTTTGAGGAGAACCACCGGCCATCGGCCTTAGGTTACGTGTAGTCACGCCCATGTCAAAAAGGGCTCTACACTCGCGCCATGGATCGACTAGAGAACGACGTAATCGAAACAGCAATCGCTCAGGGCGAGTGGCGCAACGAGGACGGCGGCATTGTTCGCGACTACTCGCTGCCTAACTTTGAGTCGGCAATTCAGTTCGTTCACAGCGTCGCCGGTGTCGCCGAGGTAGCGAACCATCACCCCGACATCTTGATCCACGACTGGAACCAGGTTCGCATCACCTGCACGACTCACTCCGCGGGCGGCGTTACCGACGCAGACCTAGCTTTGGCCAAAGAGATCGACGAGCTGGCGTAACTATCGCTTTTCCGGCCTCGTGGCCGGTAGAGTTCGAGTTGATCATTAGTGCCTGACGACCTTCCGCGAAGTACCTCCCCACAGGCCCCGACGCGATGACCGCGCTGCTAATTGCCGCGATCTTCGTGCTGGTGGCGGTCAACGGCTTTTTCGTTGCCGCCGAGTTCGCGCTGGTTCGTGCCAGCCGTGGCCGCCTGCAGGCTGAGGCCGACGAGGGCGTTCGAGGCGCCGCGCGCGCCGCGGCGCAGCAGGAAGACCTTAGCCAGTACCTCTCAGCCTGCCAGTTTGGAATTACGCTCGCCTCGCTAGGCATTGGCTTCCTTGGCGAGCCAGCGCTTGCGTCGCTGCTTGAGCCGCTGCTCGGCGGCCCACTTGCGCACGGCGCCGCGGTCGCCGTTTCGGTCGCAATCGCCTACATCCTCGTAACGTCGCTGCACGTGATTGCTGGCGAGCAGGTGCCAAAGATCTTCGCGATTGTCAAAGCCGAGCCGGTGGCTAGGGCCTGTTCGCGCCCGCTGAGCATCTTCGAGATCGTTATGCGCCCCTTCATCGCTGCCCTAAACGGCGCCGCCAACGGCGTTCTGCGGCTGATGCGAATCGACCCGGAAGCTGACTTCGACGAAGGCGGCACGCCCGACGACCTCAAACTGTTGATCTCGCAGGCTCAGATCGGCGGCAAGCTTGATCCGGGCGAGGCGACGATGCTCGAGGGAGTCTTCCACCTCCATGAGCAGCAGGCGCGCCAGGTAATGACGCCGATCCCCGCCGTTGTGACGGTCGATGTAACCGACAATGTTGAGACGGCGCTGCGAAGTTGCATTAGCTCCGGCCACACGCGGCTGGTGGTAACCGAGGACCGCAGCGCCGAGCACGTGCGCGGCACCGTTCACGCCAACTCGCTGATTGCGCTCTACCTTGAGGCGGGCGCCGAAGCCTCGATTGAGCCCCTCGTCCGTGACGCCGTGATCGTTCCCGAGACCAAGCCGCTCGACGATCTGCTCGCCGACCTGCAGCGAGAGCGCTCATCGCTAGCTGTCGTGATCGATGAGTACGGCCGCACCGCCGGCCTCGTGACGGTTGAGGACATCGTCGAAGAGGTCGTCGGCGAGATAGATGACGAAACAGACCCAACGGCGCGCTCTGTCCGCAAGCTCGCCAGCGGCGGCTGGTCGGTCAGTGGCCACGTTCCAATCTCCGATCTACCCGACTTCGGCATCAACCTGCCGGCCGACAGTGACGCCTACAACTCTGTCGGCGGCCTCGTTTTTCACGAACTTGGAAAGATGCCGGAGCGCGGTGACACCGTCACCGTCGAGGGCTATCGCCTGCGCGTCGAGTCGGTGCGCGAGAACCGCATCACCGCGGTGCGCATCAGGCCGATCGCCGAGCAGGCTTAACGAACGGCCGCGTTGGCGAAACCTGCTCCGAAACCAAAACCGGCCCGCTGGGGGAGCGGACCGGTCGGTCAATCTGGGAGGAGGAACATCCGTGAAGAACGTTCTGCTGTGCAGAGTGACCGAGAAGTCTGAGCGTTCTATAAAGAAACGGTGACCGAGCTGTTACTTCGTGTTACGGCTTAGCGCCTGGCTCGCTTGCTCTACGTAACCGCTACTAGCCGGTAACGCCGGGCTTGATCGGCGGGCACTTCGTGGTCGACAGGGGCGAAACGGGGTTACTGACCGTGGTCGAACACTTCTGCGGCACGTAGATGTTGATCGTGCCGCGCAAGCTCATCGTGTACCAGCGCCCTGCATAGGCGGGCTGAACCATCCATGCCAGGTCGGTCGGGCCGTTGGTCGCGGACTGGGCGACAGTCTTCCCTGTCGCCTCGTTGACCCAGAGGACGCTTTCCGTCCAAGTGCCAGTCTGCACCTGCGACGGGAAGTTAGAGCTGAGGTACTGCGATGAAAGCACACGGTTGTTCGACGGCCCGGACGCCGTGAAGTAGTCGGAGGTGCGCCAGTCAGGACGACTCCACTTGACCTTCATCTTCCCGGACGATTGGTCAAGGTGCACTGCGAAGACGCCACCCATGAGCATGTCCTGCATGAAGATCAAGCTCTTCTGAGGGTCGGTCGAGAAGCTTGCCGGCGCGTTGCTGGACTTTCCGGCGGGAATCGTCTTCCCCCATGGGCAGATGCGGTGAATATTGGCGGCGTCGCTGATCTTCGCTGCAACGGCGCAGACCGGTACGCCCGGCGATTTAACAGGTGGTGAGGCGTTGTTGTTGAAGATCACCCACTTTCCCACCGGAACCGGTGCATCACCCGTGGTCTGCCCAGCCAGGAGGTACGGCGGCTGCCAGCTGGTGTCTTCATTGAGGGTCTTCGTTTTCGGGTTCCAAGTAACTCGGACTCCACGGGTTGCGCCCGCGAGGTACATATCTGTGTTGCCGCCGTTCGCGACTAGCGTCGGTCGCGCGGCGACCGGTTGGCTTAGCTTGATAGCTGTGATGTTCGCC
>CAJBXY010000113.1 GCA_903959665.1 uncultured Solirubrobacterales bacterium
CGCGTCGATGTAGCGCTTCAGCGAAGCGGTCGTCGAAGGGAACCAAGGGCTGCTCGTGCCGAGCATCGCGTGGGCTTGAATGCCGACGCCGTCGATTGGCACGCGGGCCTTCTTCAGCCGCGCCACCAGCGCCAGCAGCGCATCGCTCTTCGGGTCGCCGATCCGTGCATCCCAAAGCAGCTCGTTGAGGAACAGTTTGGCCTTCGGGTCGGCCTTGCGTGCGAGGCGGAAGGCGCTTGCGATGTAGCCCTCGCCAAGCGTTGTGTAGAAGATGTTCTTCGGCGTCACTGCAGTGTCCTCGCTGTCGTAACCGGCGCCGAAGATCGCGAGCGGTTCGTTTATTACGTCCCAGATTTCGACCTTGCCTCGGTAGCGGCCGACAACCTTGGTGATCCGCTCGGCGATCAGTTGGCGCAGCCGTGCGGCAGGGTCGCTCGCGGCGGCCAGCTCGGCCTTCAGCCAGGGCGCGTTCTGGAGCCGGTGCCAGAGCAGGGTGTGGGCGCGCAGGCGCAGCTTCTTCGCGCGCGCCCAAGCGACCAGCCTGTCGGTCGTCGCAAAATCGGTCGTTGCCGCCGTTTTCGACATTTCGCTCCACTTGAAGGCGTTCTCGCTCGTGACGGCGTTGAAGTTGGCTGCGACATCGCTCTTCTCGGTCGCTGTGATCTCGTTTGAGAGCGCTGTCCCAACGAAGATGCCGCTCTCCGCCGCGACCTCTTTGAGGCTGCAGCCGGCGCCGCTTGCTGGGCATCGCTTCTGCTTGGCCGCGGCCGAAGCAGGCAGCACGAAGGCGCTCAGCGCGAGCGCCGCGAGCAGAGCGAAAGTCGTTGTTCGAGTGGCCATCAGCCAATCGTAATCGCCGGGCGGCGAGAGTGCCACCGGTTGGCAATCTCGCTAACCGGCGCCGCCGCAGTTACCCTTGCGGCGATGGCCTCGACGAACGCCGACGCGCAGATTAGCGCCGAAGAGCTGCCCTCGCCGATCAAGGCGATTATCCTGGCGATCCCGTTCGCCCTGCTCGGCTCGGTAATCGCAACAGTCTTCCTCTTCCTCGAAGACCACCTGATCACCGCCGTCTGGACCGACCTGCCGAAGGCTTTGGGAATGACCGAGCCGGCGTGGTGGCTCGTTGTGCTGCTGCCGTTGATCGGCGCATCGCTCGTGATGGCCGCATGGCGACTTCCCGGCAAGACAGATCAAGGCCCACTCGAGGGGCTCCACTTTGACGTCACCCCGGCAACCTTTGCCTCCGTCATCCTCGCTGCGACCGGCACGCTGATCTTCGGCCTCGTGCTCGGGCCCGAGGCGCCGCTGCTGGCCTGCGGCACGGCGGCGGGCGCCTTCGTGCTGCGCCGCCAGCCTGATCCGGTGATGAAGTTCGGCATGCTGATGACGGCGCTGGCGGCGATCGCGGCGATCTTCGGCAGCCCAATCGTTGTCGTCTTGATGTTGGCTGAGTTCACCGCGCTGGGGCGGATCCCGGCGGCGGCCTTGATGCCAGGC
>CAJBXY010000114.1 GCA_903959665.1 uncultured Solirubrobacterales bacterium
AGCGCCGAGATGGTGAAGCTGGCGGCAAACGCCTTCCTCGCGACGAAGATCTCGTTCATCAACGAGATCGCCAACGTTTGCGAAGAGACCGGCGCCGACGTGACCGAGGTTGCGCGCGGGATGGGCCTAGACGAGCGAATCGGGCCGAAGTTCCTCCAGCCGGGGATCGGCTTCGGCGGCAGCTGCTTCCCGAAGGATGTAAGCGCGCTTAAGCAGCTCGCCGGCAATAGCGGGTACCACTTCCAGCTGCTTGGCGCTGTAATTGAGGTCAACGAACTTCAGAAGCGCCGCGTGATCGGCAAGCTCGAAAAGCACCTCGGCTCTCTCGTTGGCAAGCACGTCGCGCTGCTTGGCGTCGCATTTAAGCCGAATACCGACGACATGCGCGAAGCCTCCTCACTGGTGCTCGCGGCGCGGCTCCAGGCTGCCGGCTCAACCGTCACCGCTTACGACCCGATCGCCGAAGATGTAGCGGCTGAGATGATGCCGGGCGTCGAGTTTGCAGCCGATGCGCTTAGCGCAGTCAGCGGTGCCGACGCCGTCGTGCTCGTAACCGAGTGGGATGAGTTCGCGGCGCTCGACCTCTCCACGCTGGCCGGCGCGATGGCCGGCGACGTGTTGATCGACGGGCGCAACCTCTTTGATCCCAAGGCGGCGGCCGCTGCAGGCCTTCGCTACGAGGGCGTCGGCCGCTCCTAGGGCTATGCGCGCCGTAATCCTCGTCGGCGGCGAGGGAACGCGGCTGAGGCCGCTGACCTCCGAGCTGCCGAAGCCGGCAGTGAAGTTGGTTGACCGGCCGATGATGGCCTTCATGCTCGAGTGGCTGGCGGCTAACGGGATCGCCGAGGTCGTTATGGCCTGCGGTTTCAAACCGGACGCGATGCGTGAAGCGCTTGGCGATGGCGGGCGCTTTGGTCTGCAGATCAGCTACGTGACCGAGAGCGAGCCGCTCGGCACAGGTGGCGCGCTGCGCTTCGCTGATGAGCAGCTGCCGGACGGCCTCGGCGAGCGCTTCGTGATGTGCAACGGCGACATCTTGACCGACCTCAACTTGGCCGCGCAGATCACGCGCCACCGCGAGCTGGGCGCGCAGGCGACGCTCTCGCTGGTTCCGGTTGATGATCCATCGAGCTTTGGCCTCGTCAGGGTCGCCGACGACGGCGAGGTGCTCGGCTTTCTTGAAAAGCCTGAGCCAAGCGAGATCGACACCGACCTAATCAGCGCCGGCGCCTACGTGCTTGAGCGCAGCGTGCTCGAGCTGATCGAACCGGGCCGAGCGGTCTCAATCGAGCGCGAAGTCTGGCCGCGGCTGGTCGGGGAAGGGCTGTACGCCGTCGCCGACCGCGATGCCTACTGGCTCGACATCGGCACGCCCGATCGCTACCTCAAAGCGACCGCTGACATTCTCAGCGGTGCTGTTAAGAGCGAAGCAGGGTCGCGGCTCGACGGCCACGGGATAGCGCTCGGTGAAGGCTGCAGCGTTGAAGGGGAGCTGATCGGCCCTTCGGTGCTGGGCGACAATTGCAGCGTTGCCGCCGGTGCGACGGTGGGGCCGGGGGCGGCTCTCGGCGACGGGGTAGAGGTGGCCTCCGGCGCCAAGATCGAAGCTTCCGCGGTGCTCGACGGCTGCCGGATTGGCGCCGGCGCGCAGATCGATGACGCGATCCTCTCTCCCGGCGCAGAGGTCGGCGCCGGCGCGCAAATCAGCGAGCAGTCGGTCGTCGGGCCGCGCGTCAAAGTAGCTGCGCAAACAACCGTTGCCGGCGGCGCAAAGCTCTTCGCGGCCGACGCCAACTAGTACCCGCACGGCATCGGCGGCGCCGCTGCGGCACACTTGCGCCAAGGAGCCCCCTTGACCGCCGAAAGCTCATCAGCCCAGCCACTCGATCGCGCCGCCGTCGCGAAGGTCGACCCAAGCGATCAGATCGCCGATGTGCTGTCACTTCCAGAGCAGCTGCGCGACGCACTTTTCAAGGTGGAGTCGGCCGAGCTGCCGCAGGTTGATTCGCCCGGCGGCCTGCTCGTCGCCGGGATGGGCGGCTCTGGCATCGGTGGCCGCCTGGCGCGCGGAATTCTTGGCGACCAGGCTTCGCGCCCGATTCTAAGTTCGGCCGGTTACTCGCTTCCCGGTTGGACGACGGCTGAGACGACCGTTCTCTGTGCCAGCTACTCGGGCGAGACCGAGGAGACTCTGGCCTGCTTCGAGGCGGCCGGCATCATCGGCACCAACCGCGTCGTTGTGACGACCGGCGGCACGCTCGCCCAGGCGGCACGCGCCGAAGGCGTGCCGGTAATCCCGGTCGCCGGCGGGCTGCAGCCGCGCGCTGCCGTTGCCTACATGACGGTCGCGGCGCTTGAGGTTGCCGCCGCCTGCGGCGCCGGGCCAAGATTGACGACGGAAGTTGACGTAGCCGCCGACCATCTCGAACAGCTCGCGGTTGCGTGGGGGCCCGACTCGCCCGAGGATTCGCTGGCCAAGAGCCTTGCCCGCGGGATCCACGGAACCGTTCCGGTGATCGCCGGTTACGGACTGACCGAGGCCGTCGCCAGCCGCTGGAAGACGCAGGTCAACGAAAATGCCAACCAGCCAGCCTTCGCTTCGGTGCTGCCGGAGCTCGACCACAATGAGATCGTCGGCTGGGGAACGGCCGCCAGTTTCGGCCGCTTCAGCGCCGTCTTCTTTGAGGACAGCGATGATCCGCCACGGATCGCCCGTCGAATCGAGCTGACTCGCTCTCTGATCGAGGCCGACGGGGGCGCCGTGCATGTCGTCAGCTCGCTCGGCCAGACGGCGGTCGAACGGGCCTTCTCGCTGGTTCTGCTGGGCGACCTCTTCTCAACTTATCTCGCGATCTGCAACCAGCAGGATCCTGCTGATATCGCTGTAATTACGGCGCTAAAGAAGGGCCTGGCAGAGCACGAGTAGCGGCTGCGGGCCAAATCCGGCCCAACCTTGACACAGCTTTGATAAGGTTGCCTCTCCAATGGAAGCGCTAACAATCCACGAAGCAGCTGAGACGACGGGGTGGACGCCGCGGATGCTGCGCTACATCGAGCGGATCGGCCTGATTGAGCCGGCCCGCACCGAATCCGGCTATCGCCAGTACGGTGCCGGAGATCTGCAGCGCCTGCGCACCCTGCGCGAGCTGCTAGCTGAGCATGAGATTGGCCTTGGAGACGTCGCCTTCGCGCTGAGACTGCGCCGCGACGAAGCGCTTGAGGGCGCAGTTGACAGCTGGCTTGAAGCTGAGCCGCAACGCCCCGAAGCCGTATCTGCTGATCAATGGCTGCGCTGGGAGCAGGAGAAGCACGCCCGCATCATCGCCGCCCTAACAACCAACGAAACGATGGAGACCGCTGCCTAATGACCACGACCGCCGTACTAACCGAAAACGACTACAAGGTTGCCGATCTCGGCGAAGCCGAATTTGGCCGCAAAGAGATTCGCCTTGCCGAGAACGAGATGCCCGGACTGATGAAGACGCGCGAAGAGTTCGCTGCCGCTCAGCCGCTGAAGGGCGCTCGCATCACCGGCTCGCTGCACATGACGATCCAGACGGCGGTACTGATCGAGACGCTGGTCGCGCTCGGCGCCGAGGTTCGCTGGTGCTCATGCAACATCTTCTCGACTCAAGACCACGCCGCCGCTGCGGTAGTCGTTGGCCCCGAAGGAACGGTCGACAAGCCGACCGGCGTTCCCGTCTTCGCCTGGAAGGGCGAAACACTCGAGGAGTACTGGTGGTGCACCGAGCAGGCCGTTAACTGGCCTGACGGTGGCCCGAACATGATCCTCGACGACGGTGGCGACGCGACGATGCTGGTCCACAAGGGCCGCGAGTACGAGGCCGCTGGCGCCGTTCCCAACCCGGACGACGCTGAGTCGGAAGAGTTCCAGGTGTTCCTCGGCCTGCTGCAGCGCTCGTTGACCGAAGACGCAGAGCGTTACACGAAGCTCGCCGCGGGCATCAAGGGCGTCACCGAAGAGACGACGACCGGCGTTCTGCGCCTTTCGCAGATGGCCGAGAACGGCGACCTGCTGTTCCCTGCAATCAACGTCAACGACTCCGTCACGAAGTCGAAGTTCGACAACCTTTATGGCTGCCGCCACTCGCTCGTTGACGGAATCTTCCGCGCCACCGACGTGATGCTGGCCGGTAAGACGGCCGTCGTCTGCGGCTTCGGCGACGTAGGCAAGGGCTCGGCCGAGTCGCTGCGCGCACAGGGTGCCCGCGTGATCGTCACCGAGATCGACCCGATCTGCGCGCTCCAAGCCTCAATGCAGGGCTACCAGGTCGACACGCTCGAGAACAACCTTGAGAGCGGCGACATCTTCATCACCACCACCGGCAACCGCGACATCATCACGGTCGAGCAGATGGGGCGGATGAAGCATCAAGCGATCGTCGGCAACATCGGCCACTTCGACAACGAGATTGACATCGCTGGGCTGATGGAGCTAAGTGGCATTGAGCGCAACAACATCAAGCCGCAGGTTGACGAGTGGATCTTCCCTGATGGCCACTCGATCATCATGCTCTCGGAAGGGCGCCTGCTGAACCTCGGCAACGCGACCGGCCACCCGTCATTCGTGATGTCGGCCTCGTTCACGAACCAGACGATCGCTCAGATCGAACTGTTCACGAAGAACGACGAGTACGAAAAGCAGGTCTACGTGCTGCCCAAGCACCTTGACGAGAAGGTTGCGCGGCTCCACCTTGACGCGCTGAACATCAACCTGACAGAGCTGCGCGACGATCAGGCCGCCTACATCGGCGTGCCGGTCGAGGGCCCGTACAAGCCAGACAGCTACCGCTACTAAGGAGTTAGTCCTGCCCAAATCTGACGTTGCAGACTTGGCCCTCGCCGCCTCCGGGCTGGCGAGGATCGAGTGGGCGGCCGGGCAGATGCCGGTGCTCGGCCGCGTCGCTGAGCGCTTCGCAGCCGAGCGGCCGCTGGAGGGCGTGAAGATCGCGATCTGCCTGCACGTGACGGCTGAGACCGCAAACCTCGTTCGCGCCCTCTCCGGCGCTGGCGCCGAGGTTGCGCTCTGCTCTGCCAACCCGCTCTCGACGCAGGACGACGTTGCCGCTGCGCTCGTCGATCACGACGGAATTGAGGTTCACGCGATCCATGGCGAGACGCTCGCTCAGTACCGCGAGCATCTTGCCGCGCTTGTAGCCGGCAACCCGCAGGTCGCGATCGACGACGGCGCCGAGCTGATCGAGGCGCTCCACGCTGGCGATCGGCCTCCTGCAGCGCAGATGATCGGCGCCACTGAGGAGACGACGACAGGGCTGGTCCAGCTGCGCGCGCTTGAGCGCTCCGGGGGCTTGGCTTGCCCAGTAATCGCCGTCAACGAGTCGCGCACCGAACGGGCCTTCAACGACCGTTATGGAACAGGGCAGTCAACGATCGATGGAATTCTGCGCGCAACCAACGTGCTGCTCGCTGGCGCCGTCGTCGTCGTGCTCGGTTACGGCTGGACAGGCAAGGGGATCGCGCTGCGAGCCAAAGGACTTGGCGCCACCGTGATCGTCTGCGAGGTTGACCCTTTGCGCGCGCTTGAGGCGCGAATGGAGGGCTTCGAGGTGATGCCGGCGTTGGCGGCAGCCGCCAGCGGCGACGTCTTCATCACCGTCACAGGGGGTCGCGAGGTCTTGAGTGAGCAGCACTTTGTCGCGATGCGCGACGGCGCAATTCTCGCCAACGCCGGCCACTTCGACGTTGAGATCGACCTGCCGGCCTTGGAGCGGGTTGCTGGCTCGCGCCGCGAGGTGCGCCCGCTGGTCGAGGAGTTTGAGATCAACGGCCGCCGGATAAACCTGCTGGCACACGGCCGCGTAGTCAACCTCGCCGCCGCCGATGGTCACCCGTCGGCCGTCATGGACCTCTCATTCGCTTCGCAGGCGCTCGTGATCGAAGGGCTCGTCAATGGCGCTGAGCCGCTCAGCGCGGCGGTTCATCCGGTTCCCGAGCTGGTTGATCGCGAGGTCGCGAGGCTCAAGCTTGACGCGCTCGGCGTTTCGATCGACTCACTCAGCGAAGAGCAGCTCGCCTACCTAAAGGTCTTCTCACCGGCCCCGCACGACGGCTGAAGTCGCCGCGCTGTGCGACGATGGCGGCCGTGAGCGACGAAGCTACAGCGGCGGCAATCGCAAAGCTCAAGGCCGATGGCGCCGCCGCGGCAACCGTTGGCAGCTTCGCCGGGCAGATGCAGCGGCTTGCGGCCGGCGATCTGGGGATGCTGCCGGAGTCCGAGCTGGAGCCGGTCGCCGCGCTGCCCGACGCCGAACGGCTCGAAGTTGACGGCGAGGCGATCGCCGAGCTGCTCGACCAAACAGTTGTGATCAAACTGAACGGCGGCCTCGGGACGAGCATGGGCTTGGCCGGGCCGAAGTCGCTGTTGGAGGTCAAGGAGGGGCTCAGCTTCCTCGACATCACGGCGCGCCAGATCAAAGCGCTGCGAGCCGAACACGGCGGCGCAAGGTTGCCGCTGGTTCTGCTCAACAGCTTCCGCACGCGCGAAGCTTCGCTGGCGGCGCTCGCCGGCTACGGCGATCTCTCAGCGGAGCTCGCGCCCGACTTTCTTCAAGGCCGCGTGCCAAAGCTGGTTGATGACGGCAGCCTCACCCCGGCCGCCTGGCCGGCAGACCCTGAGCTGGAGTGGAGCCCCCCAGGCCACGGCGACATCTACCCGTCGCTGGTTGGCTCAGGGATGCTTGCCGAAATGCTTGTAGCCGGCTACCGCTACGCCTTTGTCGCCAACGCCGACAACCTCGGCGCCGTCCTCGACCCGGCAATTCTCTGCTGGATTGCCGCCGAGCAGGCGCCTTTCGTGATGGAGGTCGCCGACCGC
>CAJBXY010000115.1 GCA_903959665.1 uncultured Solirubrobacterales bacterium
GGCATCTCGTCAGCTCGATCGGCAACTAGGTAGGCGCGGACGGTGCCAGTGTAAATTGAGACCGCGGCCATCGCCGCTAGACGCCGCTCCTCGGTGCTATCGGCGTATGACTTTCCGTCCCACGTCATGAGGATCAGATTGGCATGCCGTTCGAGCGCCGCTTGGCTGGCCTTCAAGGCGGCAGGTCCGCCGCCGGCCACATCAAGCAGCGTCGCGTGCGCAACGAGTGGCTCGGCGGCGCTCAAGGTAAGGCTCACCTCGGCTCCCAAAGCAATTAGCGCTTCGCGGTCTGTTAGATCTCCGCGCTCAGCGACGGCTTTCCCGATCTCGACAAATAGAACGTCGATGGCTATCTCCCAAGCCTCCGACCAGCACTCGTCAAAGCCTTCGAAGTGTTCGTAGAACGCCTTGCGCGAGACTCCTGCCTCGGCGATCACATCACCCACGACGACCGAGCCGAAGCCCTTCTCTGCGACTGCAATCAGCACGGCGTGAAGCAAGCGGCCGCGCTGCGAAGCGAGCACCGCCTCGCGCGAGAGCGCATGGCGGCCGCGCGGGAGCGGCTTCATTGCCTCAGAGTCAAGCCCCCACGGGTTCAACGGGGACGCTTGCTGATCATCGGCGTTCGCGGACACATTCGGCAAAATACCAGACGCGCCTGTTTCTGCGAGGCGAAACCGACCCCTTTACCTCCGCGCCGCTCGCTATACCTTCGGCGATGGACGAGAGCAGCACCTACACAACCTTGATGCTCGACGTCGCGAAGGGTTTTGAGGTGATCGCGGCGCTCGTGTTCATCGCCGGGCTGATCTTTGCCTTTGCGATCTCAATCCGCGCCTGGCGGCGCAGCGGCGGCGCGCTGGCCTATCGGACGATGCGCCAGACCTTCGGCTCGGCGATCTTGCTGGGGCTCGAAATCCTCGTCGCCGGCGACCTAATTCGCACCGTCGCCGTCGCGCCGACGCTCGATAACGTCGTCGTGCTGGCGATCATCGTGCTGATTCGAACCTTCCTCAGTTTCAGCCTTGAGATCGAGATCGAAGGCGTGCCGCCATGGCGGCGGGGGGCCGTCAGCGGCGCGACGATGATGAAGAAGGCGGTCAAGAACAGCGAAGAGGCTGCTTCGTAGCTGAGCGGTGGTAGCGCTGTAACGGTTTGGCTGGGAGGCTGCGGCCGTGCAGCTGTTCAGCCCCGACGAGGCAGTGTCAGATTTATCTGATAGGGTCGTCAGCGTGACCAAAATGACTGCCACCGAAGCTTCGCGCAACTTCTCGGCGCTGCTGAACCGGGTAGCCGCCGGCGAGCGGATCGAGATCACGCGGGCGGGGGCAGTTGTTGCCGTGCTCGAGCCCCCACGCCCACAGCTGATGACTTGGCGAGAGTTCAAGCAGCTGCTCGAGGGGATGCCGCCGCTTGATGATCAATTTGGCGCCGATCTTCGAGCTATCCGCGAGGCCAACAATCAGCCGATGCCGGAGCACGAGTGGCCCTCCTGATCGACACCTCGCTCCTGATTGCCGCCGAGCGCGGGGATCCTGAGCTACTCGACTCGTTCGACCACGAGGAGACGGCGCTTAGTCCAGTTACGATCAGCGAACTGATGTACGGCGTCCACGCGTCGTCTCCTAGCCAGCGGATATTGCGAGAGATCTTTGCCGATCGAATCGTGGGATCGATGGAAGTTGTGCCGATCGACGAAGCCGCTGCGCGTGCACACGCGCAGCTCGTCACCAGCTTGGCGCAGGTAGGGCAGAGCATTGGCCTACACGACAGCTGGATCGCCGCCAGCGCGCTCACCAGAGGCTACGGCGTCGCCACTCTCGACATCAAACACTTCAGTCGCGTGCCAGGGCTGCGCGTCGTTAGTCCTTCGTAACGCTCGAGCAGTAGTGCTGTTACGCGTTAGCGCTCAGACTCGCTTCAGCAGCCCAAGCGAACGGAAGATCCTTGATGTCATACAAAGTCAGTACACTGCAGTTGATGGGCAAGAATGAACGGATCAGCATGCGAATCGCGGCTGACGACCTCAGCCTGCTGCGTAGCGCGGCGAAAGAGAGCGGAGTGTCGCTATCTGAATTCCTGATCGATGGCTCGGTCGAACGGGCGCAAGAAATGCTCTGCGATCGCACCGAGTTCGTGCTCGATCCGGCCAGCTGGGACGCGATGATCGAGGCGGTCGAAACGCCACCGCGTGAGCTCCCGAAGCTGCGCGAACTGTTTGAGCGCACGCGGGCCAAGTAGCGCGGCAGCTTGAGCCGTTTTCTTACCGTTCAACCGCTCGGATCCAGTGAGCAACTAGTCGGTTTTGACTGCGGCGAAGCGTCGCTTAACACTTGGCTCACCGAACACGCACGAACAGGCGGTGGGATTGGAACGGCGCGTAGCTTCGTGATCGTCGACCGTCAACAGCGTCGCGTTGTTGGCTACCACGCGCTAGCGGCAAGCTCAATGCGGCGCGAGCAGCTGGCACCCGAGATGCGGGCGAAACTGCCGCGCTACCCGATCCCAGCAATCCTGCTCTGCCGTCTTGCGGTCGACGCCAGCGTTCAAGGCAGCGGCCTCGGCGGCGTGCTCGTTGCCGACGCAATGCAGCGCGCGCTCGCCGCCGCCAGCGTGATCGGCGCACACCTACTGCTCGTCCACGCGCTTGATGAGCGCGCTGTCAGCTTCTACCGCCAGTATGGATTCACGCCACTTGGGCAGGATCCACTGACGCTGCAGATCCCGCTCAGCGAGATTGACGCCAACCTGCAACCTGCTGGCAGTTAACGGCTACAGCTGCGAGTCGTTGTCGTAGCGCTTGATGATCGTGACGGCGCCCTCCGGGGCGGCGTCAAGGCAGAGGCGGCAGAGCACGCACTCATCGATGTTCTTGTCTACGAGCTCAAGTTCGCCTGAGCCGGCGACGGCGAAGATGTCAACCGGGCAGACCTCGGTCAGCTTGGCGGCCAGCGCTGCGTCGGCGGCGGCGCCGTCTTCAACCTCAACGGCGATGAAGATCCCTTCGGCGCGCATTAGCTCTTCCTCTCGTCGATCTTGGCCTGGATCAGCGCTGGAATCTCACTGATCTCCTCGGCGACGGTGATTCCAGCCTCAGCGAGGCGCGCGATCTTCTCGGTCGCCGTGTCCTCTTTGCCTTCGACGATCGTTCCGGCGTGGCCGAAGCTCATCCCCGGCATCTCATCCATGAAGCGGCCGGCCATAAAGGCGACGATCGGCAGGCGCGAATTGTTCTCCGCAACCCACTGCGCGAGCTGCGCTTCCATGCGGCCGCCGGGCTCGGTGTAAATGACTATTCCCTCGGTTGCCTCGTCGGCCTCGAAGAGCGGCATCAGTTCGGCGTAGCTGGAGCCGATGATCGCGTCGCCGCCGATCGAA
>CAJBXY010000116.1 GCA_903959665.1 uncultured Solirubrobacterales bacterium
CGGCGCGGCGATGAAGGGCAACGACACCTTCCTGATGGCCGACTGCGTTACTTCGCTCGGTGGAATTGAGGTGGCGCTGAGCGATTGGGGCGTCGATTACGCCTACAGCTGCTCGCAGAAGTGCCTTGCGATGAGCCCCGGCATGTCGCCGATCTCAATCTCGCAGCGGGCGGTTGACTTCATGCGCAGCCAGCCGAAGCCAAACACCTTCTACCTCGACCCGCAGCTCTTGGAGGCTTACTGGCTGACGCGCCCGCCGGCTTACCACCACACTCTGCCTTCGCCGCTCGTCTTCGGGCTCCACGAGGCGCTGCGCGAAGTTCTCAACGAGGGGCTCGAAGCTCGCTGGGCTCGCCACGCTGAGGCCGGTGGCTACCTGCAGGCTGCGATGGCTGAGCGCAACATGGAACTGCTCGCCGACCCTGCCCACCAGCTGCCGCAGCTCACTGCGGTGCTCGTCCCTGAAGGGATCGACGGAGCCGGCGTCCAGAAGCAGATGCTGCGCGAGCATGGGATTGAGATCGGCGGCGGCCTGCCGGGCGCGCCTGCGATGTGGCGCTTCGGCCTAATGGGCTACAACGCCAACACCGCAACAGCCGACAAGGTTCTGGCCGCGTTCGACGCCGTGATGGCTGACGCGCCTACGCTGGCCGCCGCTTAAAGCCGCCCGGCTTGGAGCTGCGCTAGCCGTTGCCAACGCTGGCGGCCTCTCGTACGACCCTGCGTTAGTCAGGGCCGTGCTCTGTAGCAGCGCCGGACGGCACTCCAGCGGGCTGCGCCGCAGGCGGGCCGGCGCTGTCCGTCCAGTCGTTGTCGCGATTCACGACTCGCAGCACAAAGATGAACACGATGGCGATTCCGCCGGTGAGGTTTGCAGGCGCGCCGAAATGAAGTGCGAGGACGTAAAGGACCAGCCCTATGAACGCTGCACGCACTTTGAGATGGCCTGGCTTGAAGATCTTCGGTGGCTTCGTCGTCATCATGTCGCAAATAATTCCGCCACCGAGGCCCGCAATTAGGCCAATGAAGACCGCTGGCACGGGGCTTACGCCGAAGGCGAGCGCCTTTTTTGCGCCGGTCACTCCGAAGAGACTCAGCGCTGCGGCGTCGCAGATCAACAGCATCACCGCAAGCCGCGAAAGCCGGCGGGCGAGAAGCGCAACAAGAATCGCGGAGATCAGGGCGGCGACGATGAACCAAGGGTTCGATATCGAGGTGGGAACTTGGTTGAGCAGGATGTCGCGAAGAATCCCGCCGCCAACTCCAGTCAAGATGCCGAGGGCAAGAATGCCGGCCGCGTCGAACTTGGCCCTCACTCCGATCAGCGCGCCGAAGAGCGCGTTGGCCGTTACCGCCAGGAGGTCTAACCAGGTGGGAATCGTCAGTTGGGTCGTGATCACTGCGTGAAATCTAATGCGCTACCGCGATTCGCGTGCGATGGCGTGCAAGCTACGCCAGTTATGGGCAGCAGGCGGCTGGTGGTTTTACCGGCCCGCTCTAGTCGGCGTCGCGGCGCTTGCGTAGCTCGATCGGAGCGTCCAAAGGCTGGGGGGCTACCCAGTCGCGTGAGCGGGCCACGATCCGCAGGCCAAAGATGACTA
>CAJBXY010000117.1 GCA_903959665.1 uncultured Solirubrobacterales bacterium
CGTGACGGTTCCGCGGGCGCCGGCGATCGTCTGGCCGCTGGTGGCACCGGCGCTGACGAAGCCACCGGCAGCGCTCCAGGTTCCGTAGTCGTAGCGCATCGCGGCAGGCGGGCGGGGCGCCTCGGCGCGCACGTAGCGGAGTTGGCCGCCGACGCTGAAGAGCATTACGAAGCCGGCCTCGTTGGAGTCGTCGTGAACCGGCTCCCAGACGGCCTGCTTGATCTCAATTACGGCCTTTACCGAACCGGCCGACTCGGAAAACCAAGCTGAAAGAACATCGGTGTTGTTGTGATGGCCATCGCCGGAGGCGTCGATGATCTGCGCGGCGCCCGGGCATGGCGCTGGTGCGGCGGCCTGCGCGGCAGCGGGGATCGCCAGCGCAAGAGCGCACGCTGCCGCAAGCAGCAGCCCCGTTCTCGGGCCGGCAATAGATTTCATTTCCTGCGTTGGCAACGCGAGGTTGCCTAAAGCCTTCAGGGCGCCCACGGCGCCCTCCTTTCAATTGCGTTCAGCGTCGGACAGGGGCTTCAGCCCCTCCGAGGAGTTCTGCTGAAGCGCCCTAGCGGTAAAGGAGGCCGAAGGCCGGCGGAGGCCGCGCCGAGATGCTTGGAACGGAAAGACGGACGAGCGCAGCGAGAACCAGGTCCAGCCTTGGCAGTAGTGCACTGCTCGCGCGGCGGGGGCGGCGCTCAAAGCGCCGCTGCAGTCGCTCAACGTAATCGAGCGCCGGATCGGTGAGGCCTACAGCGAAGAAGAGCAGCATCGCGACTGCCGGCGAAACCCACAGCAGCGCTACCGGCGCGATCGCCAAGCAGAGGCCGATAGCGGCCAGCGTCAGCGCCCCGGCTACGAGCTGGTCGCGGCGACGCATCGAAGTTAGCCTGGCTCGCATCGGGTGGGACAATAACAGTGAAGGCAGGAGTTGGCGCCAGCTAGCCGCTCCCAGCTATTGATCGTGGCTGGCTAAAGGTTGGCGATGACGATCTGGTTGCCGCCGGCGCGTTTGGCCGTGTAAAGGGCGCTGTCAGCGGCACCGTATACGAGGTGCCAAGTTGAGCTCGTGTCGCTGACGAGTACACCACCAAGCGAGGTTGAGGCGGTTAGCCCTGCGCCCAGTTCGATCGCGGCGATGTCGCCGTTGCCGTGTACTGATCGAACTCGCCGACGCGCACGATCACCTCGATCTTCCACTCGCCGGGCGCCGGCGTTAGGCGTGATCAAGTCACGGTGCCGATTGAACCTGGCGCAGACGCTGGCTCCAGGTAGGGCCACATCCAGCGGGGCCTTGGCGGCTATCCGGCCAAGTATTCTCTAGCGGTAATGGGTGTGCCACTGCTTACTCAACTCGGCCTGATCTCGCTGGCGCTGGCTGGTGTGTCGGGCTGGCTGGTGCTCGCTGCAACGCGCAAGGGTGAATGGTTCCGCGCGCATGGCGTGCCCGCGCCCCGGCGCTTTCTTCAGACCCACCTCGATTGGGTGATGATGGGGCTGATCCTGATTGCGGTTCAGCTCGCCGCGCCAAGCTCGCCGGATTGGATCAAGGCGATGATCGCGTTTGGTGCGATCGTCAACCCGCTGCTCTTCCTCCCGCTTGCCTTCAAGCCTGACGCCGAGGACAGCCCTGTATACGTAGCGGTTGCTGTCGTCTCCTTCGCTGCACTGAGCATTGGCCTGCCGGCGCTCGCGATCTGGGCGCTCTGAAAGCTAGTCGGGCTGCGCTTCCAGCTCAGGCGGGAGCTACTTCAACGCCCTTCCAGAAGGCGATCCGATCCCTGATCTGTTCGGCTTCCGGCTTGGGGTCCGGGTAGAACCAGGCAGCGTCGCGGTTGGTCTCGCCGCCGGCCTCGATCGAGTAGTAGGACGAAGTCCCCTTCCAAGCGCAGGTCGAGGTGGTCTCTGAAGGCAGCAGCGTCGCCGTCACCGACTCGGCGGGGAAGTAATGGTTGCCTTCCACTACGACGGTCTGGTCGCTCTCTGCGAGCACTTCGCCATTCCATTTAGCCTGCATCTTCTGAGCCATTTTCTTCTCCCGGGGAATCGAGTCCGGCCTTGAGGCAGCCGCTTTGCAGAGGTTAGCCACTGACCTTCGGTGGTCTGCAGCAAGGCGCTTGGGTCAGTGCTTTGCGACCGAGCTTCTGGAAGGCGATGATCAGCGGGGCTCATGCTGCCCGCCTGAAGCGGCAGTAATTGGCACAGGGTTAGCCGCGATTCTGTACGGTTTACGAATGCATAAGTTTACGGTCCTTTTTCTCGCCGCGCTGGCCTGCTCTGCGGTTGCCGTCGCGCCTGCCGAGGCCCGCAAAGCCGGAGCCGGCAAAGGCAAGCAGCCGAACATCGTCGTGATCATGACCGACGATCAGGCCGCCGCCGATCTAGTCCACATGCCGAACGTCAAGAAGCTGCTCACCGACCGTGGCACGTGCTTCTCCGACGCGGTTGATTCATTCCCGCTCTGCTGCCCGGCCCGCGCGACCTTCATCACCGGTCAGTACGCCCACAACCAC
>CAJBXY010000118.1 GCA_903959665.1 uncultured Solirubrobacterales bacterium
GCGATAATCACGGTCGGGTAGAGCGCCATGATCCCCGTGATCAGCTGCTTCCACTTTGTCGGTGCACCCGGTCCGGCCTCAGTGCTCAGACCGAAATTCAACCAGTCCTGCTGCCCGATCCGAACTGACGAAAATTCTGAATCCCTCGTGTATGGCTCAATTTCGACGAGCAGTTCAGCGAGCTCTGAGGAGTTCGCCCAATCGTGCGATGCCTCTTTGGTGTCGAACTTGACGATCTGCGTCCAGAAGTCCTGTTTACCTTCGACTGCAGGGAGCTGTTCGTAGCTAACAAATCCGGGGGTAATCGACAGTTGTGCGCCGATCTTCTCGCTCCACTGCAGATATTGCGGTTCACAACCGGACTGAACCCACCGAGTCGACACGAAAGCAACACCATCTGTACTCATGAGATCCCAGCCTCCGGCTTGAATTGGTTACCGGTCGGCACACTACTCAAGCGCTGATGAGGAGGTCAGCGTCGCCCTGGCAACCTTGATCCTAATATCGACTGAAGCTTTGGCTTCGCGGTGTGAAGCGCTGCTTCCTGGCGCCGATAGGCGGGGCTCTATTGGCAGTCGCGCGACCTTGACACGGCTATGTCAAGGTTTCGCGTTTTGCTGCTAATCTTGCGGCCTATGCGGGATTATCTGGCGGCAATCAATGAGCGCGTCGTCGTCTTCGACGGCGGCATGGGCGCAACGCTTGAGCAGTTCGACCTCACGAGCGAGGATTACGGCGGCCTTGCCGGAAAATGCCACGAGGCGCTGATCCTCAACCGCCCCGACGTAATCGAGGGAGTTCACACTTCGATGGTCGAAGCCGGCGCAGAGGTCGTTGAGACCGACACCTTCCAGGCAAGCCGACTGAAGCTCGAAGAGTGGGGGCTCGCCGAACATACGCTTGAGATCAACCGTCGCGCCGGCGAGATCGCCCGCGCCGCAGTCGGTGAAGATCGCTTCGTCGCCGGTTCGATCGGCCCAACCGGCCAACTCCCCTCTTCCGATGACCCGACGCTCGGCGCGATCTCGTTCCGCGAACTGGTGACGATCTTTGAGGAGCAGTCACGTGGGCTGCTCGAAGGTGGCGTTGACCTGCTGCTGATCGAAACGGCGCAGGACATCTTGGAAGTGAAGGCCGCGATCTTCGGCGCCCGCGAAGCGTTCGTAACCGCCGGGCGCAGCGTGCCGATCCAAACGTCTGTCTCGCTGCTGCCGAACGGTGGCAAGATGCTGCTCGGCACCGACATCGACGCCGTCCTGACGACGCTGGAATCGCTGAAGGTCGACGCGATCGGCCTCAACTGCTCAACCGGCCCCGAGGACATGCGCGACGCGATCCGCTTCCTCGGCGAATTCTCGCCGGTACCAATTCAGTGCATCCCCAACGCCGGGCTGCCGCTCCAAGGGCCCGACGGCGAGACGATCTTCCCGGAAACGCCTGATGCGCTAGCGGAGATCCTCGGCGAATTTGTAGAGCGCTACGGCGTAAACATCGTCGGCGGCTGCTGCGGCACGACCCCAGCCCACATCGCTGCGATCGCCGAGCGCTGCGCCGGGCTGCCGGTTTCACCGCGCCCCGCCCCGCGCGCGCCGCGCGTCAGCTCGATGATGACGGCGACCGCACTGGTTCAGGACCCAACGCCAACGATCGTCGGCGAGCGCGTCAACTCGCAAGGGTCGCGCAAGGCGAAGGAGATGCTGCTGGCCGACGACTACGACGGCCTTGTTCAGATCGCCGAGGATCAGGTTGAAGGCGGCGCCCACGTGCTCGACCTTTGCGTCGCGCTGACCGAGCGTGAGGACGAGGACGAGCAGATGCGCCAGGTCGCCAAGCGCGTCTCGCTGACGCAGCCGTCGCCGCTTCAGATCGACTCGACCGAGCCGTCGGTGATTGCCGCTGCGCTCGATCAGATCCCCGGCCGCGCGATCGTCAACTCAATCAACCTTGAGGCCGGCCGCGACAAAGCTGACATCGTCGTACCGATGGCCGTTCAACACGGCGCCGCCGTGATCGCACTGACGATCGACGAGGTCGGGATGGCGAAGACGGCTGAGCGCAAGGTCGAGATCGCGCTGCGATTGAAAGAGCTCTGCTGCGACGAGCACGGCCTCGACCCAGAGCTGCTGGTCTTCGACGCGCTGACCTTCACGCTGACGACCGGCGACGAGGAATGGCGCCCCTCGGCAGTTGAGACGATTGAAGGAATCCGCCGGATCAAGGCCGAGATCCCGGGCGTGAAGACCTCGCTCGGTGTTTCGAACGTCTCCTTCGGCGTCTCCCCCAGCGCCCGCGCCGTGCTGAACTCTGTCTTCCTCCACCACTGCGTTGACGCCGGCCTCGACTTGGCGATGGTTAACCCGAACCACATCACCCCTTACGGCGAGATCTCCGACGAGGAGCGCGCGCTGGCCGATGATCTCGTCTTCAACCGACGCGATGACGCGCTAGAGCTTTTCATCAACCACTTCGAGTCGCGCAGCGGCGAGGATGAGGAGGCCGAAAAGGCCAACCCGACCGAAGGGATGGAGCCTGAAGAGGCGCTCCACTTCCACATTCTGCGCCGCCGCAAGGAGGGCGTTGAGGATTGGATCGACCTTTCGGTAGAGAAGATCGGCGCCGTTCCGACGCTCAACGAGGTGCTGCTTCCGGCGATGAAGGAGGTCGGTGACAAGTTTGGCGCCGGCGAGCTGATCCTCCCCTTCGTGCTGCAGTCGGCAGAGGTGATGAAACGCGCCGTCGCGCGGCTCGAAAACTTCCTTGATCGGATTGAGGGCTACACGAAGGGCACGGTCGTTCTGGCAACCGTCTTCGGCGACGTGCACGACATCGGCAAGTCGCTCGTAAACACGATCCTCACCAATAACGGCTACACCGTGATCGACCTCGGCAAGCAGGTGCCGATTCAAGCGATCCTCGAAGCGGCGAAGGAACATGAAGCGACGGCGATCGGCCTCAGCGCGCTGCTGGTCTCAACCTCGAAGCAGATGCCGCTCTG
Source organism: uncultured Solirubrobacterales bacterium (assembly GCA_903959665.1). Lineage (GTDB taxonomy): Bacteria > Actinomycetota > Thermoleophilia > Solirubrobacterales > Solirubrobacteraceae > F1-60-MAGs163. The sequence goes on from CAJBXY010000118.1 coordinate 2,996, forward strand.
TATCGGCGAGCTTCAAGCCCAAGGGCTCGACTATCCGGTTCTGATTGGCGGCGCGGCGATCAACAAGGACTTCGGCCTGCGAGCGCTCTACCCCGGCGGCCGCGAGTCGGACGAGCTCTACGAGCCCGGCGTCTTCTTCTGCAAGGACGCCTTCGAGGGGCTCGCAAAGATGGACGCGCTGGTTGAACCGGAGCAGCGCGAAGTGCTCGTCGCCGAGCTTCGGGCGGACGCTTTGGCGCTGCGCGAAAAGGGCCCTGAACCTGAGGCGTTGCCAACCGACGACGACAGCGTCCGCTCGGCTGCAGCTACCGACGTGCCGGTACCGACGCCGCCGTGGTGGGGCGTGCGCGAAGTGCCGATCGAGATGGACGCGCTCTACCACCACCTCGACACGCACGTCCTGTTCAAGCTCCACTGGGGCGGTCGCGGCGTCAAGGGAGACGCTTGGACCGAGCTGCTCGAAAATGATTTCCGCCCGCGCCTCGAGCGGATGTGGGCCGAGCAGGATTACCTGCGCCCGCGCGCGCTGCTCGGCTACTTCCCGTGCTACTCGGAAGGGAACGACATCGTCGTGCTCGACCCCGAGGATCGTGAGACCGTCCTGACTCGCTTCGTCTGCCCGCGCCAACCCGGCCACGACCGCATCTGCGTCGCCGACTTCTACCGCCCGAAGGAATCCGGCGAGCTTGACGTCGTTGCGCTGCAGGCCGTCACCTCGGGCTCAGAGGTAACGGAGCTGATGGCAAAGCTCGAAGATGACGGCGAATACGCCGAGCAGCTCTTCGTCCATGGCCTTGGCGTGCAGACCGCCGAAGGGCTGGCAGAGCTGGTCCATGCTCAGGTGCGCGACGATCTCGGCATCGGCGAGACGCAAGGCCGCCGCTACTCGTGGGGTTACCCCGCAGTGCCCGACCAGTCAGAGCACGAGAAGCTCGACCAACTTCTTGACCTCAGCCAGATTGGAATGACGCTGACCGACGGCTTCGCGCCGGAGCCAGAGCAGTCGACTCTGGCGATCGTCGCCCACCACCCCGACGCGACCTACTTTGGAATGAAATCTGGAAAGCTGCCGACCAACGACCGTCAACGCGCCGATGACGTGATCGCCGGCAGCGACCGCGACCCGACGCGGCTTGGTGACATTCCTGACGAAGATCCAGAGCTGAGCGAAGAAGCCGACGAAACGCCGGTCGCCGGCTAGGCGATCAAGGCCAGCTTGTCGGCCCGCGAAAGCCGCTTGATCCGCACCTCTTCGCGCTGTGCGGCAGAACGGTCCTCCATCTCGAACGAGGCCGCAAGCTCAACCGGCAAGCGACTTCGCGTGTAGCGGCTAGCGGTGCCGGCGCTGTGCGCTTCGAGCCGCTTTTCAAGGTCGTTGGTCCAACCGGTGTAGAGGCTGCCATCGGCGCAGCGCAGCATGTAAACCCAAGCGTCGGCCACCGAGAGGAGTTCGCCGCCGCCGCGCGGCTTCCTACGCGCCGACCGAGCTGCGATCGCCGGCAGCGCCGCTGCGATCGGGGATCGGCGCGAGGCGAACCGGCGTCGAATGAAGCGCGCGCAGGCGTACGTCACGCCAGCTGAGCCCTTCGCCGAGCAGCGCCGGAACGCCCATCAGCACGGCGGTCGCCACCTCAACTGCCTGCAGCACAATCCCGTAGCCGAGCGCGTCGGCGGCGCTGACGCCGTAGGCGCCGCTCAAGACGGCAACGCAGGCCGCTTGGAAGACGCCGACGTTAGCTGGCGTCGCCGGAACCAGCGCCGTCACGTTGACGGCGAGCAGGACGGCGGCGGCGGCGCCGATGCCGGTTCGCCCGTCGAGGCCGATAGCCAGCAGCAGCAGGTAACAGGCAAGTGCCTGGAGCGCCCAGGCGCTTAGCTGCGCGACGAGCGCCAGCGACCCGTCACCTGGATGCGTGAAGACGCGCAGGCCGCTGCGAACCTGGCGGGCAGCCTTCAGCAGCGGGCGGGCCACGGCGCGAGTGCGCCCGAAACGCTCACGGCCGCTGGCAGCAAGCACGGCGGGGACGATCAGGACGATTGCCAAGAGCACCACGGGAACGAGTACAACCGCAATCAAGGCGCCATAGCGCTGGTTGAAAATCGGCACGCTGGAGAGCGCGATCGCAGCCAGAATCAGTAGCGCGATCACGTTCAGCACGGTCTGCGAAACGAGCGTGCCAACGACAGTGGGCATTGTCTCGCGCGGGCGGCCGGCGCGGCGTGAGATGACGATCGCGCGGGCCGGCTCGCCGAGCCGTGCTGGAAGCGTCGAGGACATCAGCACACCGATCGCCGTAGCGCGCAGCGTGTCGAGCTGCGTCAATCGGCGTTCGGGCAGCGCGGCGTGAAGAATCGCATGCCAGGAGAGCGAGCGCAGCAGCATCGAGAAGCACATCACAGCGATCGCCGCCAGGACCCAGGCCGGGCTCGACTGCAGCAGGCTGGCAACGACTCTGTCAACGCCGATCTTCTCAAGCGCGACGACAGCAAGGCCGATCGTCAGGCTGGCTGCAAGCAGAAGCGCTACCCGTCGGACGGCGCTCCGAAGCCGCGTGCGGCGCCAGCCACCGGCCGGTTCCGGCTCAATTGTCGACAGTCGCTCCGCTGGTACGGCGGGAAGTCCGTCACCGTCGAGTTTGGCGCCGCGCCGAAGCCGCGCCACCCTGCCGCTCGCGAGCTGGGCAGCGTGAGCCGCTATCGCCTGCTCATAAACCTGAACCGTCTGGGCGCCTATCAGCGGCCAGCTGTATTGAGCCGCGCTGGCAGCAGCGCCGTTGCTCAGTGCCGCGCGGCGTGCCGGCTCAAGCGCGAGGTCGCGCAGCGCCTCAGCGAGCGCGACCGGATCTCCATGGGGCACGAGCACGCCGTTGACGCCGTCAACAACGACGTCGCGGTAGCCAGCGATCTCACTGGCGACGACCGGCGTGCCGGCAGCGAAGGCCTCGGTCAAAACCATCCCAAAACTCTCGCCGCCGAGCGACGGGGCTACCAGCAGGTCGGCCTCAGCCAGCAGGCGCTGCTTCTCGTCATCGTCAACGAGCCCGGCGACGCTAACGCCGCGCGGATCGATCAAGAGCGGCTCGACGTCTGCTTCGGTGGCGCCGATGATCGTCAGCTCGGCATCGACAAAATCCCGCAGCCCTTCGAAGGCCGAGAGCAAGACCGGCAGCCCTTTTCGATCGACCGCCTGCCCGACGAAGACGAGCTTCAGCTTCCCGGCCGCGCCAACCTCCTTCACCGCAGGCCCGCCGGCCGGCACGCCAACGCCGTTGGCAATCACGCTGTAGCGGCCACCGTAGAAGCGGCGCGCCGTCCATGATGCGGCTTCGGAGACGGCGATTCGCGCGTGCAGGCGGCGCATCCGCCGGCGCGCGCCAAGCAGGTTCGCGGCCCCCTGGGTCAGCCGATTGGTTGAGTATGTGTGGTAGGTCGCGACCAGCGCCGTCGAGCTGCAGTTGAGCGCCATCCAACTGATCAGCGGGACGACCGGCTCGTGAATGTGGACGACATCGAAATCAGCTTCAGCGAGGATTTCGCCAAGGCGCTGAACTGCGCTCACCGAGAGCGAGAGGTTTGAGACCGCGCCGTTGGCCGGAATGCCAACTGTGCGCCCAAGATCGACGATGTGGCCGTCGAGCTGACGCTGCTGCGGCGCCGTGCCGGCGTGCAGCCGCCTGCTGCGCTGGTCGAACGGGTCAACCGGAGTGATGATCCGCACTTCGTGGCCCGCTTCGCGATGGCAAGCAGCTAGCGCCTCAATATGGCGCGAAACCCCACCGGGATAGCTCCACGAGTACGGCGAGACAAGTGCAATCCGCATCGGACGACCGATCCTAGCGCGCCTGACCGTCGGCCAACCGCGGATCGCCGCGCAGGTAGATCGCTCCGCAGAGTGCGATGAAGACGGCGAAGAGCAGGAGCATCGGCCCCGAGTCGTTGAAGAGCGCACCAAAGACGCCGACTGCGGCAGCGCCGGCCAGTCCGGCGCGCCAACCCGGATCATCGGCGACAGGAGCCAGCAGCCGTTTGCGGCGGACAATTCCGAGCGCAACGGTGAGCGCCGCGATCAGCGCCGCCAGCGGCATCAAACCGCGAATCAGGCCGCGGCCGGCCAGCTCGATCCGCCGCACAAAGATCTCCCACCAGGCGCCTGAACCGTCGGCGCGCAGCACGGTGCGCGTGAAGTGCGAATCACCGCCACTGAGAAGGTCGATTGCGGCCAGCAGCGCGAGCGCCGCGAACGGTGCGATTACAACGAGCGCGATCGTCCGCCGCGAGCGGCGCCCCGGCAAGATCAAGAGCACGGCAACGCCGAAGCCAGCGGCAACGGTCATTACGCCGCCGACGTCGGCGCCAAGCTGCGCGGCGCCGAGCGCCACGCCCAGCACGACTCCGCAGCCAGCGAAGATCGCTGCCGCCTGACGCGAGCGCCCGCGGCCGAACCAGAGCGCGCCAAGGCCAATCAGCAGGATTGCCGGCAGCGCCGACTCGAGCTCATTGCCGATCCCATAGAAGCGTGACCCGTAGAGCGGGTTGGGCCCGATCAACGAGCGGATGATCAACGGCGAACCGAAGGCCAGATCAACGATGTACGCGCCGACTGCCACCAGCGCCGGCAGCGCGGGAGCCCGCGGCCAGGGAACGAGATAGTCGCTCACGACGCCCAGCGAGATTGAACCGAGCGCAACGATCAAGACTTCAACGAAGATCGATGGAGCAAGCGCAGCCGTCAGCAAGAGCACCGATGGCAGCCAGAAGATCGCCAGCGCGCCGCAGCGCATCGCCCAGCGCAAACCACTGCGGTCGGCGATCAGCATCGCTGCAAGCGTCAGAATTATCCAGCCGCCGAGCAGCCCCCAGAGCGCGATGAAGCGACGATCGCCGACCACCTGGAGGCGGCCCTTTAGCGTCAGTAGCTGCTCTGCATCGCGGCCAGGCACTACCTCTATCTGCTGTCCGCTGACGGCGCCAGGAAGCTCGATCTCGAGCCAGTCCAGTGCCGTCGGCAGCAGGTCGATGCCCGCAATCACGCCGTCGAGGTGAGTCGTTGACGAGGTGAGAGTCCCGGGACTACCAAGCCCGGCAATACCGAGCGGCAGTAACTGCGCGCCACTCTTGTTAGGTGGAGAGCGCATCACGATCAGAAGCTCATTCGCGCCGCGCTCGGCCAACAGGCGGCTCAGCTGCCGATCACCAACGCCGCCGCCGGCAAGCGTCGCCACCACCAGCCGCCGTTCGCTCAGCAGCGCCTGAATCCGGGCGGGCAGCGTCGCCGCTGGCCCGATCGATAGCCGTTCAATTCGCCCAGCCCGGTCGGCGGCGACGATGGCATCCTGCTGCGACTGCCCCTCAACACCGGCATAGGCCGCACCGCCGCCGACCGAAGCGGCGAGCAATCCCGGCTCAATTTCGGCAGGAGCGGCGCTGGCGCGCCTGTTGATCGCGTTCCAACCACGAAAGTAGGCGCCGCGCTGATCGGCTACGAGCAGCAGCGGCGGCGGCAGCTCAGGGCTGTAGCTGGAGAGTGAGATCCGCGTTCCTTGCGTGATGTCAAGCAGCGCTTGGGCTGCGCGGTAGCGACCTTGGACCGGGCTGCTCAGGCCAATCGAAAGTTGGCTCTGGGCGGCGAGCTGCTCGGTCACGGTTCGCTTTGGCCTGAGGTCTTTCACCGAGCCGACTGCGCCCGGCGGCGGCGGCGCTTTGAGCTCACCGGGAAGAAAGAGAATCAGCACGCGTGGAACGCCAGCGCTTGTGGCGGCGGCCGCCGGCGCTGGCAGCGCAAGCGCGCAGCTCGCGGCGGCCGTCGCGACGGCGGCGGCCACGAGCGCCAAACGGCAGGCCGCTGGTCGGGTTTGGTTCTCCATCGGCTCTATTCTGACCACTAGACGGGCGACCTCATTGAATCGATTGTCCGTACCCTTCGTAAAGGAGCCGTTTCTATCAATGCGCCACTTCGTCAAATACACCTTTCTCAGCGTCGATCCAGCTTGGAAGCGGCTCGACCCGGCGCAGCGTTTGGCCGACAAAGAAGAGTTCCTCGCGGCCTGCGAGGACTTCGGCTCCGATCACCTGCTGCAAGCCTTTTCGCTTGTCGGAATCCGCGGCGACTGCGACCTAATGATCTCGGTTGA
>CAJBXY010000119.1 GCA_903959665.1 uncultured Solirubrobacterales bacterium
ACGCCGAGCAGCAGGAAGGAGGCGACCATCAGTGACGCGAGCAGCGTGTGGGCGACGGCCCAGATCGCAATCGGGTTGGTTAGGACGGCCCAGAGGTCAACCATTCTGGCCTGCCCGGTAGCAGCGTCAATGCTGTAGCCGACCGGGTTCTGCATCCACGAATTGGCCATCAGAATGAAGGTTGTCGAGAGCCAGGTGCCGGCGACGACGAGCCATATTGAGGCGAGGTGCATCCGCTCTGAGAGCCTGCCCCAGCCGAAGACCCAGATGCCGATGAAGGTCGATTCGAGCATGAAGGCGATCAGCCCTTCAAGCGCCAAGGTTGAGCCGAAGACGTCACCGACGAACTGTGAGTAGGACGACCAGTTCATCCCGAACTGGAACTCCTGCAGCAGCCCGGTCGCCGCACCGATCGCAAAGTTGATCAGCAGCAGCGTGCCGAAGAACTTCGTCAGCCGCAGCCACGATTCGTCGCGCGTTCGGTACCACTTCGTCTGCATGTAGGCGATCACCGGCGCAAGGCCGAGCGTCAACGGGACGAAGATGAAGTGGTAGAGCGTCGTCGTCGCGAATTGCCAGCGGGCAAGCGTTAGTGCATCAGCGGCTAGCGGCAGGGAATCCATCGCGCGCGAAGCCTATCGCTAAAGCGACTCTGCCACGTTAACTTGGCGCTGCGCCGTAGCTCAGTCGCGCACGACATGCGTCGAGCAGATGAAGTCCTGAAGCGCGCGGTTCTCGTTGTCCCACAGCGGCCAGAGATAGGCGAGCGCAATTGCGACAGTCCCGCCGATGATCGTAAATGAGTTACCGACCCCGGAGATAAAGCCGTAGAGCAGTCCCATCACAAGGAATTGACGGACCAGCGCTGGGCCGTAGGTCATCGCCGCACCGCTCTCGCGAACGACGCGAATGCCGAGCAGCTGCATTCCCCAAGTGCGCCCATTCTGCTCGCCCTTGCGAGCCATTGTGATCGGCTGATAGGTGAAGCCGACGAGCAGCGAGCCAAACAAGACGAGCAGCAGCGCGCCGCCGAGCGCGGCTTGGTCCTCGGTCGATATCCCCTTAAGTTGGTTGTCAACAACTTTGACCGACGCGAAGTCGATTCCGGCGACGAGCGCGATCGCGACAAGGATGAACGGCAGCGTGAAGGCGAAGCTGATCAGCGCATCGATGATGTAGGCGCCAGCCCTTGGCCACCAAGCCGAGAGCAGCCTTGCCTGCCCGGCGATTACTACCGTCGGCGGGGCCGAGATGACCGGGGCAGCAGCCGCTGGCGGCTGCGGTTGCTCGGCCGCCGGTTGCTCGGCCCGGGTGCCGGGAACAACAGGCGGCGCAAAGGCCCCCGCGCTCGGCGAAGCGGCCGTCTGCTCAGTCCAGCCACGCCCGTTCCACCAGCGCAGAGGCGCCTCACCACGCGGGTCGGCGTACCAACCGGGAACAGGGGTTTCATCTTCTCTCATTGCACGGTCAATCTGGCCCGGCGCTTGACGTTTGCCATCAGCGGAGGCTAACCAATCGCCAGCCGCAGTGGGCACCGGCCTAATCCTTAGACGGGGAAGACGGCCGCTGCGTAGTAACCCGCTGATTTCATAAAAACTGGCTAAATAGTCGCGATTTGGCAATCCCGCCGGCGCTCGGGCGCGTAAGCGGGGAAACCAAACTAGGAGCAAAAATGAAAGTAAGCCAGATTGTTGTAATCGCCGCCCTCGCCGTCGCCAGTCTCGGCGTCGTCGCTTGCGGCAGCAGCGACAGCGAAACCACGGCCTCGACGACAGCGACGACGGCGACTACGAGCGATGAGACAATCGCAGCAGTCGCCTCCGGCAATGCAGACCTGTCGACACTGGTAGCTGCTCTTACGGCAGGCGACCTCGTGACGACGCTCGAAGGAACCGGCCCTTACACGGTCTTCGCTCCGACGAACGCTGCATTTTCCGACATTCAAAGCACGGTCGACACGCTGCTTGAACCAGGCAACAAGACGGATCTACAGCAGGTCCTCACCTACCACGTAGTTCCGGGTACCTATACCGCCGCCGACCTCAAGGACGGGCAGAAGCTGAAGACGGTCGAGGGTCAGGACCTAACGGTGAGCGTCAAGGACGGCGTCGTGAAGGTAAATGACGCAACGGTTGAGGCGACCGACATCACCGCCTCAAACGGTGTTGTTCACGTGATCAACAAGGTGCTCGTTCCGCCAGCCAACTAAACGCAGCAACCGAGCACTACTGGGCGAGCCCCGCGCGATCAGTTTTGGCGCGGGGCTCACCAGCTGCCGCGAGCATGGCGCTCAGCCGGTGAACGGCTCGACGTTCGAGAGATAGACCCACCAGATCGTCAGCAGCGCTGTGATCGCAGTGGCGCTTACCGTCAGTACGCGGGCGCCGCTGCGGAGCCTCCCAATCGATACCGCCGCCAGCAGCATCAGCCCCGGAACCGCTGGGTAGAGGTAGCGCGGTAGGAAGAAATCCCAGTTCACGACGAGCAGCACGTAACAGATCCAGACGAGGCCGACGCCGACCGGCAACGCCAGCAGCACGAGCAGCTGCGTGCGTCGCTCGCTCGGCTTAACGCTGAGCACGCCCAGCGGCGCGAGCACAACCAGCGCCGTCATCAGCAGAGTCAGAACCCAACGCTTCAGCGGCGAGAGCAGCTCAATCCACCACTCCTCAGGTAGTGGCGCTCGCGTGAGAGCCAGCAAACGTGACGGAATGTCGGAGAGCGCGTACTGAATGCCGTCTGGGTTCAAAAACGGTTCCTGCTGCTGCCGCCAGATCCGCGAGCCGGTCAGAGCGCCGTAACGGTCCAAGTTCGAAAGCAGCCACGGCGCCGTCATCAGCGCGGGGATCGCGACTACCCCGGCGGCGGCGAGCCAGCGCGCGCGGGCCGAGATATGGGCCTGGCGCAGCACGACGAATGCGCAGATCAGAAGCCCTGGGATGAAGAAAATGATCGTAAGCCGCGTAAGCAGGCCGAAGCCGATCAGCACGGCGGCGCCGATCAGCCAGCCGACGCTGCGCCGCTGCCAAGCGCGCCAAAGCACGAGCGTTAAGCCGATCCCAATCAAGAACTCCAGGCCACTGTTGGAGATCGTCACCACCCGCAGCACGATTCCCGGCCAGAGCAGCGCCGTCAGTGCGAACGCAAAGTAAGGCTCGGCTTCTCCGGGATCACCGATCAGCTCAACTGTTAGGCGCCAAAGCAGCAGCGCCGCTGCGAGCAGCAGCCCCAGCCCGAGCAGCCGCATCACGCGCATCTTGACGACGTAGTCTCCCCCGGCTAGCCGGAACGGCGCTGCCCCGAGCAGGTAGTAGAGCGGCGGCTGGAAGGCCTCATAGCTGCGCCCGTTGATGCCGTGCTCAGTCCGGTCGATCAGACCAGGCGACGGGTAGGTGCCCTCATAGATCGCCTCGGCCTGCGGGCTGATCAAGGTTGGCCCCAAGAGCGGCAACCGCCCCTCCTCGGCGACGCTCTGGACGTAACTGAAGTGCGCTATCTCATCGCCGGTGAACTTGGGCAGCGAGAAGACCGTCGCCAGCCCGGCCACGACGATCACGACGAGCTGCGCCGCGATCAGCGCACGCAGAGGCGTTAACGCCGGCAGGCTTAGTCGTCTCACGCGATCAGCCTAACCGCGAATTCGGCCACGCCGCCGGTGGCCTAGGTCATGTGATCGAGACGGTGGGAATCGAACCGACGTCCGCGGTCGCGTAGAAGGCGACGGTTTGCGTCCGCTCTGGCAGAAGTTGTATGCTCAACGAAAGTTGTTGGTAGGTAGGTTTTCTAGAAAGGCGACGATCGAGCAGACAACTGTTCTGGTAGCGCACAATCAGTCGGTCATCCTCAGCGCGCTGGTAGGGATGATCGATCGCAATGCCGACCTCTATGTTGTTGCAAGCGCGAATGATTTTACCGACGCGCTGCGGCTGGCGAAGAGCCACTCACCCGATGTAATCCTGTTCGCCGTCGCACTGCCGACGGGCATCGTTCGACTCGACGAGCAGATCACAGCCCTAGTCGATAGCGCGCCTAGGTCGGCGGTCGCCGTGCTGACAGCCTCGTGTTCGGCGCCGGTGGCGCGCGCTGCACTTCAGGCTGGCGCAGCCGGCTACATCTTGGAGTCAGAGCTGCCAGCCGCGATACCAACGGCGATTCGCAAACTTGCATCCGAGAAACAGTGGGTTAGCCCTCGGGTCAAAGACGCAGTTGCCGCCCTCGGGAGAGAGAACGCCGAAAGGACGATGAGCCCGCAAGATCAATCAATCATCCGTGCGCTTTCCTGGGGTCACACAAACAAGGAAATCGCTGCGCAGACGGGCCTCTCACAACGAACAATCGAAGCTAACCGCGCCAAGATCATGAGCAAACTCGGCCTCTCGTCACGCGCTGGAATCGTCAACTACGCGGTCGAAAGCGGCCTGTTTGACGAAGCCGACGCGATGCCCGTCCCGCCAGTAGCGCTTAGCTGAGCGAATAATGGAGACGGTGGGAATCGAACCCACGTCCGCGGTCGCGTAAGAGGTGATGTCTACGAGCGTATCCGGCGCTCTAATCTCACTTCGCGCTCGCCTCGCCGGCGGGGTTGCGTGAAGCCAGTCCTCTATAAATTTCCCCAGTTTGGCGAGGACGATCCTCCCCAGGTAAGCCGGCGTTTGATCCGGAAATCCCGACGGCCGGCAGGCCGGGCTCCGATCCTCACAGCGCTAGCGGTGTGCTAGGCGGCGAGGGCGTACTCGTGAGAGTCCGCACATATGTTTTTCCCGGTGATTTACGAGGCCTCCGGGAACCTCGGCTCGCAACCACCCCCACGATCCGACCACGTCGAAGCCTGTCGTCCCCTGGAGATGCACTGCAACTGGACTGAAGTCTAGCGGCCGCCGGTCGCTGCGGATTCCGTCCGAACCGCTCCTGCGGCCAATTACTGAGCAAGAATCGGTCGCTGATACGGAAATACCGGGCCGCAGGCTTGTCATTCTCAGCTCCATGGCAACCCGGCCGTCGACTCCAAGACCGGTGGCCACTAGGAGTGGGGATAAGCAGATGACGAGTGCTGTGCCAGCGGAAGATCAGGCGGCGCCCGGCCAGTCCGAGCAGGCGAACGCTTCGATCTCGGTGATGGTTGCTCAAGGACATGCAATCGTCCGCACGGCGCTCGTCAATCTGCTCCACTCACAGAAGGGCGTTGAAGTCGTCGCCGCGCCCGAGGGCTCCGAAGCGACGGTGCGAATGGCGCACGCCAACAAGCCCGACGTGATCCTCTATGACCCGCTGCCGCCAATAAGTTCAGCCGACCTGGCAGCCTCGGTCGGCCTGATCCGTGCCGCCTCACCGGATTCCAAAGTGATGATCCTCAGCGACAGCTCCGAGCCAGTGCCGGCGCAGGCGGCGATCCGCGCCGGCGCCGCCGGCTACATGCTCAAGTCCGAAGCTCCGGAGGATCTTCTACGCGCAATCAAGCGCGCCGCGCGGGGCGTGCCGTGGATAAGCCCCCAAGTGGCGCTGGCGATAGCTTCGCTCGGCAGCGAAAGAGCCGAACATCTGACGGAACGCGAGACCGAGGTGGTCCGGCTCGTTGCGCTCGGATACACGAACAAGGAGATGGCGGAGCTGATGCACCTCTCCGTTCGAACGATCGAATCGCACCGCGCCAACATCCTGACGAAGCTGGATGTCACAAGCCGCTCGCAGCTCGTCCGATACGCGCTCGATCACGAGATGATCGCCTGAGAAGCAACAGATCAACCTCGTCACCGCGGGCTCCGCTACCGCAGAAAGCCAGTCAACTGGTCGCCTTACGTGACTGACGACACAGTCAGTCGCCGCGAAAAGGAGTAGCGTTTAAGTGCCATGACTGCACTAGAACTAGCCCGCACCCAATTTGCGACGACGACGATTTTTCACTTTATCTTCGTCCCGCTTTCAATCGGCCTCGCCTTTTACGTCGCCGTCTGCCAGACGCTCCACTACCGAACCGGTAAAGAGATTTACGCGCGCCAAGTTCGTTTCTGGGGCAAGCTGATGCTGCTGTCGTTCGCCGTCGGCGTCGTCACCGGAATCATCCAAGAGT
>CAJBXY010000120.1 GCA_903959665.1 uncultured Solirubrobacterales bacterium
CGTCGCAAACCGACTGCTAGAGGCAGGGCTGCTGCACGAAGACGCTCCCACCGTCACAGGCCTTTCAATCGGCGAGGAGGCTGCCAGGGCGACTGAGACTGAGGGCCAGTTGGTCGTCCGTCCATTGAGCGATCCCGTCAAGGCCTCCGGCGGGCTCGCGATTCTGCGCGGCAACATCGCCCCCGAGGGTTGCGTCGTCAAGCTCGTCGGTCACGAGCGCCGCCATCACGAAGGGCCGGCGCGCGTTTTCGAGAGCGAAGAGCTGGCAATGGAGGCCGTCACCGGCGACAAGATCGAGAAGGGTGACGTCGTGATCATCCGCAACGAAGGGCCGGCCGGAGGGCCAGGCATGCGCGAGATGCTCGCGGTCACGGCCGCGATCAACGGCGCTGGCCTCGGTGAGCACGTCGCCCTGCTGACCGACGGCCGCTTCTCCGGCGCCACTTACGGCTTCATGGCCGGCCACGTCGCCCCGGAGGCCTTCCGCGGCGGCCCAATCGCCGCTGTTCGTGACGGCGACACAATCACAATCGACGTTGACAAACGAACGCTTGACGTCGATCTCACCGTCGCTGAGATCGACGAGCGCGTCGCCGCATACGTGCCGCCGGCCAACCCCGACCGCACCGGCGTGCTGGCCAAGTACGCCGACCAGGTTGGGAGCGCATCAGAGGGCGCCGTCACGCTCGTCGACGAGCCGCGCTGAGCAGGTTCGATGCGAATCGCGATCGACATCGATTCAACGCTTCACCATTATTGGGAGCAGCTCGCCGAGGTTGTCCGCCTCCGCTACGGAGTGGTTCTGCCGTACGAGCAACAGCACACGTGGGGGATCGGCCAGCTCGAGCAGGAGCAGCTCGCGGAAACGATCGCTGAGACGCACAGTGAAGAGTGGATCAGCGCCGCCGAGCCATACCCCGGCGCCGTCGAGGTCGTCAACCGCTGGGCGCAGGATGGGCACTTCATCCACATCACCAGCCACCGCGACGTTGCCGCCGCGGCGCCAACCGAGCGATGGTTGGACGCCATCGGCCTTCGCTACGACGAGCTCTACTGCTCTTACGACAAGATCACGCGCTGCCGCGAGCTGAAGATCGACCTACTCGTTGACGACAGCCCAGTAAACCTTCAGAGCGCGCTGGACGAAGGAATCCTTGGCGCGACGCTGCTCCACCCATGGAACGCCGATGTTTGCAGCGCGAGCGCGATCACGAGCGCCGAAGACTGGCCTGAGCTGGGGCGACGGCTGGAACCGGTCCTGCTTGGCGGCGGCAGCTAGCGCCCCAAGGCAGGTAGTGGCGGCTCGGCAGCGAAAGAGTTTCGACTGGGGCTGCCGGCGCCGTCGGTCGTGCGGGCGGTCTATCTTTTAGTAAGAGATTTCGATGCCGCGCAAATATCTATTCTCACTAATCGCGCTCGGCGCCTTCTTCGTCGTTCTGGTCGGTGGGGCATTCGCCTACGACAGCGCAACCTCGCAGACAATCGCGCCGGGAATCACGGTCGGCAACGTCGAAGTTGGCGGGCTCACCGCCGAGCAGGCCGAAGGGAAGCTTCGCCAAGATCTCCTCGGGGCGCTAGAGACGCCTGTCGTTGCCTCTCGCGGCAAGAGGTCGTGGCGCCTGGGGCCGGCAGAGTCGAAGGTCGCTGTCGACATCGACGGCAGCGTTGCGGCGGCGCTCTCGAAGAGCAACGACGACAACTTCCTCGTGCGCGCATTCCGCAAGGTCAGCGGCAGCTCTCTTGACGCCTCGGTCGAGCCGGCGGTCACCTATTCAAGGTCGGCTGTGAAACGTTTCACAGCCCGAGTGACGAAGGCCGTCGATCGCCCTGCGACCGACGCGTCGCTGGCCTTCACCGTTTCGGCGGTCGAGCCGGTCCCATCGAAGAACGGTGTCGCTGTCAAGAGAGGGCGACTTAAGGCCGATGTAACGCGCTCGCTCTCGACTCCGGGCGCCAGCCACTCGGTCGCAGTTGCCGTCCGCAAGCTAAAGCCGAAAGTTACGACCAAGCAGCTCGCATCCAAGTATCCGGTCGTGATAACGGTCGACAGATCAAACTTCCGGCTGACTCTGTTCAAGGATTTGAAGGCGGTGAAGAGCTATCCGATTGCGGTCGGCCAAGCCGGTCTAGAGACGCCGGCCGGGCTTTACTCGATTCAAAGCAAGCAGGTGGACCCAAGTTGGTACGTACCCAACAGCGACTGGGCGGGCGATCTTGCTGGCACCGTTGTGCCGCCCGGGCCTAGTAACCCGCTGCGCGCGCGTTGGATGGGAATAACCGCCGGTGCTGGAATTCACGGCACCTCCGAGCCGGCTTCGCTCGGATCTGCAGCCTCGCACGGCTGTGTCCGGATGGCGGTTCCCGACGTGATCGATCTCTATGACCGAGTCGAAGTCGGCACTCCGGTATTCATCGCCTAAAGATGCGGGCCGCCGCGCGCCTCTGGGCCGCCACGGATTTCCGCAATGGGAATCTCTTCCCAGCCCTGCTCGCTTAGCAGGCGATGATGGTCACTGTGGCGAAATACAAGCGATCCGAGAAAAATGTCCCGCTCAGGCCTACGCATCACCGAATACCACATCGTCGTCGCATCACTGGACCCCTGAATGCGGTGCCAGGGGCGCGGTGGCTGCTCGTCCCGCGAGCAGACGCCGTCAGCTTCTAGCCCTGCGGTAGTAGCCACCTGACCGTTTTCCGTGTTGATGAAAAAGAGCGCCATAGCGATCGAGGATACGAGCCCGGAGCTAACGGAAGGTTGGCGCACGGCGCTGCAGCTAGTTGCGGACGATCTAGTTCGCCGTGGCAGCGCCGAGCGAACGCTCCGCGCCTACCGCAGCGACCTCGACCAGTTTGCCCAGTGGGCGATCTTGGCCGGGCTGGAGCCGACCGACGTCGACGTCCGCCAACTTCGCCGCTACGCCGCGTTCTGCGGGACGAGCGAACTTGCTCCCTCGACCGTCGCACGTAAGCTGGCCTCGCTGAGGTCATGCTTTAGGACGCTTCGCGAGCACGGAGTGGTCGAGCAGAACCCGGCCGAACTTGTCGCGGCGCCGAAGCGTCCGTCGAGCCTCCCGCGTGTATTGCGGCCGGCCGAGCTGAGCAGCCTGATCGATCGAATCCCCGCCGGGACCGCGCTCGAACTGCGCGATCGAGCATTGATTGAGCTGGCGTACGGCGCAGGGCTTCGCGCTGAAGAATTGGTGAGCGCCGATCTCGATTCGCTCGAGCTAGACAGCGAACAGATCCGCGTTGAAGGGAAGGGTTCGAAGACGCGCCTGGTGCCGCTCGGCGAGTATGCGCGCGCAGCGATCGTCGGCTATCTCGAGCGGGCGCGGCCGGCACTGGCCACCGGCGCAGATCAGCCCGCACTCTTCCTCTCAAAGTCTGGAAGGCGGCTGCAGAGTTCAGATGTCCGGCGCCGGCTGAGACTCTGGGCGCGCGCCGCCGAGCTGCCCGGACGCGTGCACCCTCACGCGCTGCGTCATTCATTCGCTACTCACCTGCTCGACGGAGGGGCCGATCTGCGAGCGATTCAAGAGCTGCTTGGCCACGAGCATCTCTCTAGCACACAGATCTACACGCGCGTCGAGTCGGCCCGCCTGCGCTCGGCCTATAGCTCGAGCCATCCGCGCGCCTGAGAGCGCCGACGGTCTACTGAGGCGGTCGCTCCGCTACCGTTAGAGCCCGTGAACGTCCGTCAGATCACAACAACGCGGGAGCCGTCATTCTGTTCGATCTGTGAGCGCAACCTGCTTCGGGGGGAGGAGCACAGCGCCTTCCTCCACGGCGGCGAACGGAAGATCGTCTGCGAACTTTGCACGCAGCGAGCGACACAGCTCGGCTGGATCCGTGAATCCGGTGATATGGCCCCAGCGAGTGGACGGATCGGCTGGATCCGCCGATCTGCGACGCGATCTTCACGCGCGCGGCGCGGGCGGCGCGGCGAAGTTGACGACGCCGAGCTGCTTGTGCCGCCTGAGGCAGTAGAGCTGATCGAGCACTCCGGGGAGGCCTCCGACGGGGTCGGCGTTGAAGCGGCCGGGGATCTTGCGCAACAGCCGCGCTCCGAGTTTGATCTCCCGCCGAAGCTTGAGCTGTCGGTAAACGAGAGAGCCGTGCGTGCTGTTCCTACGCACGCCGACATGAAGGGTGCACGGGCGATTGAGCTCTTCAACGTCGGCGAGCATCCGCGCACGGTCGCAACCCTGGCCCGCACGCTCGGCGCCCCGGTTGTCAGCGTCCGGCCGTCGACGAAGGAGGGAAGCATCGTTTCAGTCGTGATCGCGTGGGAGCTCTCGTGGTACGCCTATGAGATCGATCTGGCCGACGAGGGCGCAGGCGCAAGGCTGATCGATCAGGGAACCGAACTCGGCCAGCTCGATGAGCGGGATCGCACGCCGAACGCCGTCGCTGATGGGCGCGGCATGTTGCATACGGCGGTTGAGTCGCTGTGAAGCTGACGGTCCACGTTGACGGCGGATCGCGCGGGAACCCTGGGCCTGCTGCGGCCGCGGCCGTGGCCTCGGACGGTGACGGCGCGATCGTCGGTGAGCGCGGCGAATTGATCGGCGATGCAACCAATAACGTCGCTGAGTATCACGCCGTCCTGCTCGGCGCGCGGCTGGCAGCCGAGCTTGGTGCGAGCGAGCTCGAGTTGGTCAATGATTCCGAGCTGATCGCTTATCAGCTAAGCGGCAAGTACAAGGTCAAGCACGTCGACATGAAGCCGCTCTACGCCGAGGCGCTCGCAGCACTCGAACCGTTCGAAAGCTGGTCGATTCGCTGTGTTCGGCGCGAACTCAATCAGCACGCCGACCTGCTCGTCAACCAGACGCTCGACGCCGGCGCGCTTTAAGGCTTAGCTTGGGGCGCCGCTGTGCTTGCAGCGCTCGGCAGCCCGCTAAAGCAGGCCGGCCTTCGGGCCGTCCTCTTCGTTCTTGCTGCCGACGCCGCTCTTCTGCAGTAGTGCCCAGCCGGCTGGCAGCAGGGCCGCGGCGAAGGCGAGCTTCACGAGGTCGCCAAGGATGAACGGCTGAACGCCGGTCTTGTAAGCCTGCGCCCATCCGAAGGCGACGCCGTCACCGGCTGGGTCCCAGGTCGCCAGCCATGGCACGCCAAAGGCGTAGATCAGAATGTTGCCAAGAAGGAGGGCGCCGATCATCGACATCACGCGCCGGTCGGCGCCACGCTCGGCGAGCCAGCCGACTGCGGCGGCGGCGACGATAAATCCAATGATGTAGCCGCCGGTCGCCCCGGTGATTACGTCCCAGCCTGCCGATTGGTCGGTGAAGATTGGCGCGCCGAGCGCTCCGATGATGAAGTAGAGAGCCAACGCCAGTGCGCCCTTCTTCGAGCCGAGGACGCCACCGACGAGCAGGACGGCGAGCGTCTGGCCGGTGAAGGGAACCGGGTACCAGGGGATCGAGATCTGTGCCAAACCGGCTACCAGCGCGGTGCCGCCGACCACCAGTGCGAGGTCACGGAGGATCTCGTTGCTGCGCGTCTGTGAATGTGGGATGAGACGGTCGACGATTGTTCCGTAGCGCGCAGTTTCCATCGGGTGAAGCTCCTTTGTAGGCGTGTTGTTCTGAGCGATCCTACGACAATCGGGGGAGGTCACGCGGGGAGCCGCGATCGCGCAGTGCGGCTGGTATAACAGGCCCATGAAAACAATCGTTTCTCTCGCCCTTGCACTCGCCGCGTCAGCCCTGCTGGTCGCCTGCGGAAGCTCAAGCAGTTCCGACAGCACCTCGACAGCCACTACCGCCAGCAGCACAGTGCGGATCGGCATGGAAGGCCCACTCTCGGGCGATCAGAAGGTAACCGGCACTGGAATGCTGAACGGCGCCAAGCTCGCGGCCGACAAACTGAACGCCAAAGGCGGCCTCCTTGGCAAGCAGATCCAGATAATCCCGATCGACGATGCTGCCGACCCAACTACCGGCGTGACGGCCGCGAACGCGGCAATCAAGGATGGGCTTGACGGCGTCGTCGGCCCTTACAACTCCGGCGTTGGCATCAAGACGCTGCCGCTCTTCGAAGCCGCCGGGTTGACGCCGATCCGTCTTACCTCGGATAGCGCGACCAATGGCATCGGATACACGCTCCAGCCGATGGATTATCAGATCGCCCCTGTCGCCACGACCGCATTGACCGATTGGCTGAATGCGAAATCGGTCGCGATCGCCTACGACCCAACGCCCGGCTACACGGCGACGGTCGGCGCGCAGATGAAGAAGTCGCTCGAGGCAGCCGGCGTAAAGGTGACCGCCTACGAGGCCGTTAAGCCGGGCGCTTCCAACTACACGAGCACCGTCGCAAAGCTTGAGGCGACCAATCCAGACGCGATCTACTCGGTTGTTTATTTCCCCGAAGGCGGATTGATCGCGAAGGCAATGGACGCCAGCTCCTCGAAGGTGAGGTGCCTTGCTGACTACGCCTCCGCTGACCCCGGCTTCGTGACGACGGCCGGCGAGGCCGCGGCGCAGAACTGCCCTGTCGTCGGCGTTCCCTCACCGGGCGACTTCCCCAACGGCGGCTCGTTCGATGCCGCCTACGAGAAGGAATTTGGCGAGGGCCCAGGCACATGGAGCTCCTACGTGTACGACTCGGTCAATCTGCTCGCGACCTGCGTCAAGAGCGCCGGCGGCTTCGACAACACGCCCAACGAAGATGGCTCAACGACGGCTCAAGTTGACGGATCGACGGCGCTCACGAAGTGCCTCAACGCCGTCAAGGACTGGGAAGGGGTCACCGGCTCGGTCACGATCGACCCAGCTAACGGCAACCGCAACCCAGCGACGGTCGTCGTCCTTGAAACCGACAGCAACGGCGAACTCCACGTTGATCGGGACTGGGCGCAGGCCGTCGGCGCTCCGTACTAAGCGCCCAGCAGCACTGCCAGCCCGGCCATACAGAGCATCGAACCGATGATGCCGGCCGCCGCGAGCGGCCGGTTTTCACGCGGCCCGATCGCGTCAGGGAGCAGCTCCAGCACAACGAGGGCAAGCATCGCCCCGGCCGCAAAGCCGAGTGACCATGGCAGCAGCGCCGTGATCTGCTCGACCAGCAGGAAGGCGATAACTGCGCCGATTGGCTGTGGCAGGCTGGTGCCGACCGCTGCCCAGAACTGCTGTGAGGCGCTGAACCCAGCCTGCGCCATTGGGATCGCTGTCGCCGTGCCTTCTGGCACGTTCTGCAGGGCGATCGCGATGAAGACGAAGAGCCCGAGCGTGTTGTCGGCCGACCAGGAAGACCCCAGCGCGAAGCCCTCGGGGAGACTGTGGACGAAGAGGACTACGAATACCAGCGCTGAGCGGCGCACATGGACACCGCTGAGCTCGCCGACGTGCATTTCGCGGCCGGCCATCGCGCGTTGTCCGAGCAGCAGGAAGCCGACGCCGATCACGCCACCAACGATCAGCGGCACCGATTGACCGTTATCGATCGGTTCGACTACCAACCCGATCGATGCGGCTGTCATCACCCCCGCGGCGATTCCCCACAGCAGCGGGCGCCAGCGCTCCGTGCGCGCAGGGCCAAGCCAGGCAACGGGGAGCGCGCCGAGGCCGGTCGCCAGCGCCGTACCGCAGGCCAGCAAGAAGACGGTGAGCAGAGCCACCGGCGCAGATTACGGCAGCCCACGGCGCAAGGCTGCTGGCCGCGAGTTGTTCGCGCGCGCTAACCTCGCCGCTCAGATGATTTCAACCAACCAGCTCAAGAACGGCAACCACATCGAAGTCGACGGAACGGTCTTCAAGGTCGTTGACTTCCAGCACGTAAAGCCCGGCAAAGGGCCCGCCTTCGTGCGTACGAAGCTGCGCCGCACCTCCGACGGCAACGTGATCGACAAGACCTTCCGCGCCGGTGAAAAGTTTCGCTCTGTTCGCTCCGAGGCTCGGCGGATGAGTTTCCTTTACTCGGATGGCACTGAAGCGCACTTCATGGACTCCGAGTCGTTCGAGCAGATCGCCCTGCCGCTTGGGCTGGTTGAAGACGAGCTGCGTTGGACTAAGCCCAACGACGACGTTGACATGCTCTTCATCGACTCTGAACCAAGCGCCTTGCAGCTGCCCGCATCGGTCGAACTCGAAGTAACCGAGACCGAGCCGGGGCTCCGTGGCGACACCGCTTCAGGCGGCGGTAACAAGCCAGCGACGCTTGAGACCGGCGCGATCATTCAGGTTCCGCTGTTCGTCAACATCGGTGACAAGATCAAGGTTCAGACCGATAGCGGCGACTACATGTCGCGCGCGTAGGGCGCTGGCGTGTCGCGTCGCAGTGAGCAGCGCCGCGACGCTGCCTTCATCCTCTACGAGGCCGAGATTGCCGGCGCCCCGGTCAGCGAGCTTCTTGACCGCGGAGCAAGCACGCTGACCCGTTCGCTCGTTCACGCCGCCGACGACCTGCGCGAGCAGCTCGACGAGATCATTGGTCGGTACGCGATCGACTGGCGCGTCGAGCGGATCGCGATGCTTGAGCGCTGCATCATGCGAGTCGCGCTGGTCGAGATGCTCTACCCGGACGCGGTCCCAGCGGAGACGCCGATCCCGCCCGAAGGGGCGATCGACCAAGCGGTCGAAGTAGCGAAGGAGTATTGCGGCGAGCAGTCACCGGGCTTTGTGAACGGCATCCTCAATGCGGCGATCGCTGAAATCGGGGAGACTGCGCCAAGCGATGACTGATCTAGACACAACTGCAATCGATGAACTCGTTGAACGCCTCAGCCGCGCCGCCCAGCAACTGCGCGGGGGCGACCTGACAACCGACGCTGCGGCGTCGCTGGTCGAGGACTGCGCCGCGCTCGCCGGGCAGGCTTCAGTTGAGCTGGACCGCTTGGCGAAGGAGACGCCGGCCGAACCGCCGCCCGGCCAGGACACGCTGCTGTGAGGCGCCGGTGAGCTACCCCGACGACCTGCGCGCACAGGTCGACGAGTACTTGCAGCAACTGCGCTTCAGCGACGGGCCGGCAACAGAAGGGCTCGAAGAGGCGATGCTCTACTCGCTGCTGGCCGGAGGCAAGCGAATCCGCCCTGTGCTCGCACTAGCGACCGCTTCGGCTCTTGGCGAGAAGCCGGAGAGCATCTTGCCGCTCGCCGCCGCACTGGAGATGATTCACAGCTACTCGCTAATCCACGACGACCTGCCGGCGATGGACGACGATGAGCTGCGCCGCGGCAAACCTTCCTGCCATGTCGCCTTCGGTGAGGACGTTGCGATCCTCGCCGGCGATGCGCTCTACGCGGAGGCCTTCCAGCTGATTCTGACGAAGCAGCAGGGCGACCCCGTCCGACTACTGGCAGCCTCGGCCGAACTTGCCGCTGCAACAGGCGTGAACGGCATGGTCGGCGGTCAGTACCTCGACGTTGAGGGCGCCGCTGCCGACGGCCCGGACGGGCTGCGCGAGCTCCATGCGCGCAAGACGGGGCGGCTGATAGGTGCTTCGGTTGAGTGCGTCTGCCTGCTTCACGGCGTTGACGAAGCGACGCTTCTGGCCTACCGCGCATTCGCCACTGAGCTTGGCGTGCTTTTTCAGATCGTCGATGACATCCTCGACGTCACCGGCTCCGATGAGGAGCTCGGCAAGCCGTCGGGCAGCGACGAGCGGCAAGGGAAGCGGACCTACGTGAGCGAGTTTGGCCTCGCGCAGGCTTCAGCCTTGGCCGATGCTTCGCACCAGCAGACGCGCGCTGCGCTGGCCGTCGCCGCGCCAGAAGGAGCCGATCAGCTGGAGCGGATCACCGACTTCATTGCGGCACGGGAGAGCTGACGGCCGCCGCGGCGGCCGCTGCTCGCCTGCACTGCGACGACCCCGGCTGGCTAACCGTCGAGCAGCTTCCTGCGGTCTAGCTCGCGCAGCAAGAACGGCGCCAGCGTCCGATTCCAAAGCTCCGTCTGGTGATGGCGGTCGGAGTGAATTAGGACGCCTCCAACGACAGGCAGACAGACGCGTTCACCGCAGTAGAACTCAGTCAGGTCGATGACGTTGAACTTGCTCTGGCGAAGATTGGTTGCGGCGACGGCCAGCGGGTCCGGTTTCAGCGCTACTGCTCGCGGTATCGCGCAGGCTGGGCCAGCCGGCTCAGCTGCCGCGATCGCTCGTTCGACGCAGTCGAGCGTGTTGCCCGCAGCGCGCGGATTATCGCGCAGGACGATCACCTCCTCGATTGTTTTCGGCAGGCGCCGGAGCCGTTGTTCGTAGCCACGCACGCGCGCGTCGAAGCTCTCCGGGCGGCGGCCGGTTCCGGCCGACTGAGCGATAAAGAGGGTGTCGATATTGGGGTTACCCTCCAACCAAGCCTCGAGCTGGCTTTGCCAGCGCCGGCAGTCGCGAATCTCGGTGGCAGAGCCGGTTAGAAAGTCGCTCAGCGGGCAGCCACGGCGGACAATTGAACTGACGCGCCAGTCGCGCTCGAGCGCCAGCAGGCTCAGCCCTGGTCGCCAGCGTCTAGCGTGGCTGTCGCCGATCGCGGCGATCTGCCGTGTCGCGCCGGCGGCCGGCGCGCCGAAGCTGCAGACTTCGAGCAGGCCGATGATCTTCAGCCCGCCCTGACAGAGCGGACTTCTGTTCGCCTCAGTTCCGTCGTGGGGGGTGACCAGCTCTCTGGCTGTTGCTGGCGAAGGGGAAACGGAGAGGCGCAGCGCCGGGTTGATGCACGGTTGGTTGTCGGGGTCGCGCGCCGCGGCCCCTAGGCACGGCGCGCCACTCGTCAGCAGGCGCGCGGTGGTGCGCCGGTCCTCTGACTGGCGCTGCTTGAGAACGGCGATCGCGCCGATCCCCGCGACAACAACCAGCGCCGTCGCCGCGAGCGCAACAATGAAAGTTCGGCGCGGCCGCTTTCCGGCCAGCACAGGGCCGCTGCGGAGGGGATCCTCAACAAATCGTTTCGTCAGACCGGCGAGAATCAGCGTTGATGCCAGCAGAGCGAGCTTGATCGGCGTCGTAAGCGCCTCCAGCAGCACGAACGGTGCGAGGATCAGCAGCGGCCAGTGCCACAGGTAGATCGAATAGGAGTTATCGCCGACCCACTGCAGCGGACGCAGCTTCATCCAGCCGAGCGGCGCCCAGCGCAGCTTCGGCGCGCCGGCCCAGATCACAGCGAGCGTGCCGAGGATCGGCAAGAGCGCCGCCGCGCCTGGGAACGGAGTTTTCGTCGAGTAGAAGAACGCTGCGATCAGGATCGCTGCGATCCCGAGCCACGACACGGCTGCACGCAGCGCTTCGCGCCCGCTGCTCGCCGCCGCAAGAGCGAGAATGCCTCCGGCGCCAAACTCCCAAACTCGGGTTGGCGTGATGAAGAACGCTGCCGCCGGATCGTTCGCCGTCGCTACGACCGAGTAGATCAGGCTGGCGAGCGTCAGCACGATTAGCATCACCGCAATCGAACGGCGCCGCAGCAGCTCAGAGCCGCGCCGGGCGAGCGTCATAGCGAGCAGGATCAGCACCGGCCAGACGATGTAGAACTGCTCTTCGACTGAGAGCGACCAGTAGTGCTGAACGGGAGAGGGCCGGTTCTCGGCGCCAAGATAGTCGACCGCCTGCGAGGCGAGGTTCCAGTTCTCCACGTAGAGCGCGCTGGCGCGGATCTCAGTAAAGAACTGCTGCCAAAGGTTGAGTGGAACCCAGATGTAGGTGACGACTGAGCAGAACAGGAGCACGAGCAGCGCCGCTGGAAGAATCCGCCGTGCTCGTCGCGCCCAGAACCCAGGGAGTGAGACTTTTGCCGTGCGATCGACCTCGCGCACGAGGTGGGCGGTGATCAGGAAGCCTGAGATCGCGAAGAAGACGTCAACGCCGACATAACCACCGGTGATCAGATCAGGCCAGTAGTGAAAGACGACGACGGTGACCACCGCAATGGCGCGCAGCGCCTGAATCTCGGGGCGGATCACAGATGACAAAGTACAGCCTCGAAGGACGGCCTCTTGGCGCCCTGAGCCGATCCCACCATTGGCGAGCGCGGGTGAGAGTTAGACTAAGCAGCTGCGTATATAGGCAAAGGCACCGAATGGAACGAATTCTCGACTCAATCAACGGCCCGCAGGACCTAAACGGTCTTGACGACGCTCAGCTTCAGCAGCTCGCCCAAGAGGTGCGCGAATACATCATCGACACCGTCGGCGAGATCGGCGGGCATTTTGGCGCCAATCTTGGAACCTGCGAGCTGGCTGTGGCGCTCCATTCGGTGCTCGACTCGCCGCGCGACAAGATCCTCTGGGACGTCGGCCATCAGGCCTATCCGCACAAGGTTTTGACCGGTCGCCGCGATCGCCTTGCGACGATTCGTCACTACGGCGGGCTCGCTCCGTTCTGTTCGATCGAAGAGAGCGAGCACGACATCATGGGCGCAGGCCACGCCTCAACCTCAATCGGCTACGGCGTTGGGCTGAAAGAGGGTATGCGCGTGCTTGGGCGCCCAAACCAGGGTCGCGTAGCCGCCGTCATCGGTGACGGCGCAATGACCGGGGGAGTGGCCTTTGAGGCGATCCACCAGGCCGGCGGTCTTGGCACGCCGATGGTCGTCGTGCTCAACGACAATGGAATGTCGATCGCGCCGAATGTCGGCGCGCTTTCGCGTTATTTCACGCGCGTCCGTCTCAACCCGAAGTTCTGGCACGCCCGCGAAGGAGTTGAGGATCGCCTCAGCCACCTTCCCGCCGGCATCGGTGCCAAGGTCGAGAAGCTAGGCCCGCAGCTAAAAGAATCGCTGAAGGCGTTCTGGGCGCCGGGGCTTTTCTGGGAGGAACTGGACTGGGCCTACGTCGGCATCGTTGACGGTCACGACGTAGCCGCTCTTCGGCAAGCACTTGAGGCTGCCTTTGCTGCCGATCGCCCGGTCGTCGTTCACATCACGACCGTGAAGGGCAAGGGCTTCGCGCCCGCCGAGGAGGGTGGCCTGGAGGGGATGGAGCAGTGGCACGCCGCCAAGCCTGGCTCGATTGCCGACGGCGCTCCGGTGGCGAAGAAATCGTCGCCTCCAGCGAAGGGCGCTCCGGCGCCGACGCCGACCTACACGGAGGTCTTCGGTAACGCGATCGTCAGTGAGGTGCGCGCCAATCGCCGCGTCGTGGGGATCACCGCCGCGATGAACTCAGGCACTGGGCTGAACATTCTTCAAGCGGCGGAGCCTGACCATTACTTCGATGTTGGCATTGCCGAGCAGCAGGCGGTGCTCTTCGCCGCAGGAATGGCGCTGGAGGGCGTGCGGCCTGTCTGCGCGATCTACTCGACCTTCCTGCAGCGCGCATTCGACCAGATCGTCCACGACGTCGCGCTCCAATCACTGCCGGTGATCTTCGCGATGGACCGCGCCGGTCTTGTCGGTGACGACGGGCCAACTCATCACGGCGTCTTCGACATCGCCTACATGCGGCCGCTGCCGAACATGACCTTGATGGCGCCGCGCGATGAGGCGCAGCTCGTGCACATGCTGCACACTGCGATCGCGCATGAATCGGGCCCCGTCGCTCTCCGTTATCCGCGCGGCGCGGGCGTCGGCACGCCGCTGCCGGACAAACCGCAGATGATCGAAATTGGGACCGGCGAGATTCTGCGTGAGGGGCGCAGCGTCGCACTGCTTGGCTACGGACTCGGTGTTTCGCTGGCATTGGACGCCGCTGAGATTCTCGCCGAGTCAGGGATCGAGGTGACGGTCGCGGACGCCCGCTTCGCCAAGCCGCTCGATGCTGCCCTGCTCGCACAGCTGGCGGCCGAACACGACCTGCTCGTCACGGTTGAGGACGGCGTCTTGACCGGCGGCTTTGGCAGCGGCGTCTGGGAGCACTACAACGAGGCAGGGATCCCAACGCCACGGATGCTGCGGATCGGATTGCCCGACCGCTACGTCACGCACGGCAAGCCGGCGCTGCTTTACGAAGAGGTAGGTCTGACCGGCGAGAAGATCGCCGAGCGGATCACGGCGCTGATCAGCGTTGGTGACGAGATCCCAAGCGAAGCCTGATCGATCCGCCAAAAAGAAACGACCCGCCAACTTGGCGAGCCGTTTCAGGAGGAGAGATACTTCTATGTGGGTCCAGCTGTGCGGTCGCTGCGGAGAATATGTTGCAGACGACTAAGCAGCACTCTGACGCAGAAGTTAGTCATCGTGTGTGAGGGGGCGCACACACGCTCTGTGAGCTAAGGCACACAAGTTGTGGTGTTTCTTTCTGCTGCCGGTAGCGTTGATCGCGATGAGCGAGCGAATCCGCCTGGATGCACTACTCACGCAGCGCGGTCTCTTTCCGTCGCGTTCGCGAGCCGCTGCAGCTGTGATGGCCGGTGACGTGAAGATCTGCGCGCCTGGGGCTCGTGCTGCAAAGCCTGGGCAGATGGTCTTGCTCGACACTGAGGTCGAGGTCAGCGAGCGGGCGCGGTATGTCTCACGCGGAGGCGTAAAGCTCGAAAACGCGCTCCGGCTGTTGAAGCTCGACGTCAGCGGTCGGCGCTGCCTTGACGCGGGCGCATCGACCGGCGGGTTCACCGACTGCCTGCTTCAGGCAGGTGCCCGAGAGGTGGTTGCGGTAGACGTCGGGTATGGCGAGCTGGCCTGGTCGCTACGCGAAGATCCGCGCGTCCACGTGCTCGAACGAACCAACGCTCGTGAGCTCGTTACCGATCAACTTCCCTACCGGCCGGACCTCATCACCGCCGACCTTTCGTTCATATCGCTGACGAAGGTTCTTCCTGCATTGATTGACTGCGCGGCCGAAAGCTTCGATGCTGTCGTGATGGTGAAGCCCCAGTTTGAGGTTGGCCGCGACCGCGTTGGCCGCGGAGGCGTCGTCCGCGACCCAGAGCTGCGTAAGCAGAGCGTCGCGACCGTTGCCGAGTTCGCGCGGGATCGCTGCGAGGCGTCCGTGCTCGGCTTTGCCTCATCAGGGCTGCCAGGGCCGAAGGGCAATCAAGAAAGTTTCATACAGCTCGCCGAAGCTGGCCGCGCCAACGCGCTCGGCGACCTCGGCGCCGCGCTTGACGAGGCTGGGTTATGAGCGCTCGCTCGATCAACGGCTCGATAACGGTCTTCTCCCACGCCCGGCCTGGCGAGACAGACGATGCACTTCGGCACCTGATCGGGCTTGCTCAAGAGCACCGGTTGACCGTCCGCCTGGATCCGGACGAAACGGCCAAGCACCCGTCGATCGATGACGGTGATGGCGTTGAGCTGAACGCCGAGCTCGATCGCGACGCTGGCCTCGCCGTAGCTTTCGGCGGTGATGGCACGGTGTTGAGGGCGCTGCGCGCCTATGCAGGCACGAGCGTGCCGGTGATTGGCGTCAACTTCGGTGAGATCGGCTTTCTCGCTGCGATCAGCCGCGATGACTTGGCCGCTGGCCTCGACCGCGCGATCGCTGGCGAGTTCGAACGGCTGACGCTGCCGGCAATCGAGGTCGACTTCGGCGACCGCTCAGCGCTTGCGATCAACGACATCGCGATCACGCGCCGCGCCGGCGACCGCGTAGCGCAGCTGGCCTACGCAGTCGGTGGGGAAGAGGCAGGCAGCGTCCGCTGCGACGGGCTGGTGGTCGCGACGGCAGCCGGCTCGACCGGTTACAACCTCGCCAATGGCGGCCCAGTGATGGCTTGGGGCGTCGAGGGTTACGTCGTCTCATTCATCGCGCCACACTCGCTGACGGCGCGCGCGCTGGTGATTGCACCGGAAGACGAGTTGACAATCGATAACCGTTCGCACGATCCGGTCGAACTTTCGGTCGACGGCCGGCCGATCGCCGAGATTGCGCCGGGCGACCAAGCGACCGCTCGTTTTAGCCCTGACGCCTCGGTGCTGGCGTTGCCGATTGACTCGAGCTTCTATCGGCGCCTGCGTGAAACGTTCGGCCGACTTGCTTCGTCGTAGCCGCGTAACGGCAGCTCTCATCTAGCTCCTAAGAGTGCGACGGCGCTCGCAATTTCAGCCCCAATCCGTCCCCGCGCGCTGCTAAACCGAAGCAGTGCTTCACGAGCTGCGAGTCGAAAATCTTCTGCTGATCGAAAGCGCTGAGTTGCGGCTCGCGCCGGGGCTCAACGTCCTCACGGGAGAGACCGGGGCAGGCAAGACGGTTCTCGCGCACGCGCTTGATCTGCTGCTCGGTGGCAGGCCACGGGCCGGAATCGTCAGGCCGGGGGCCGACGAGGCTTATGTCGAAGGGGTCTTTGAGATGAGCGACGAGCTGCGCGCGGAATTGGGCGAACGGATTCCCGCCGATTCGCAGGAGCTTGTGCTTGCGCGCCGCGTCGCCGCCGAAGGCCGCACGCGGGCGCTGATCAACGGTCGTTCGGCGACGGTCGGCGAGCTGCGTGATCTTGCCGCCACGATGCTCGTCTTCTACGGCCAACATGAGCACCGCAAGCTCACTGTGGCGTCAGCGCAACTTGACATTCTCGATGGCTTCTGCGGCGCCGACCAGCAGCGTCGCCGCACTCAGATGGCGGCAGCCCACGCGCGCGTGGCTCAGTGCGAAGAGCGGCTGGCGGAGTTGCGCGCGCTCGACGGGGCTCGCGAACGAGAGCTTGATCTGCTCCAGTTTGAGCTCGCCGAGATCGACGAGGCCGCCCCGAGCGAAAGCGAAGAAGAGGAGCTGCTCGCGATGCGCGGCAAGCTCGCACACGTCGAAGGGCTCCGTAGCGCTGCCTTTACGGCCTGCGAAGCGCTGGCACCGGAGGACCGCGAGGGAGTCAACTCGCAGCTCGCGGCTGCCGGCAGCGGCTTAGACGGGGTTGGCGGGATCGACCCGCATTTAGACGCGCTCAACGCCCGCTGGCAGTCGCTCTCGATTGAAGCCGACGATCTTGCCGCGGAGCTGCGCCGCTACTGCGAATCGCTTGGAGTGGAGCCCGGCCTCTTGGAGAAGACCGAGGAGCGCCTGGCACTGCTCGACCGCTTGTCGCGCAAGCACGGCGGTTCGATCTCAGCGGTGCTCGAATACGCCGAAGTTTCGCGCGCGCGGCTCGCCCTGCTGACCGACGCCGAAGCTTCGATCGATGCCGCGAGCGAGGAACTGGCGGCGGCGAACGAGGTCGCTTCCGAGCTGGCGGCACAGCTGCGCAAGGCTCGTAGCGCTGCGGCGCCCAAACTTGCAAAGCAGGTCTGCGAGCGCCTCGACGAGCTGGCGATGGTCGGCGCCAGTTTCGCTGTTGAGCTGACTGCGCGTGACGGCGGCCCGACAGGTGCCGATGCGGCCGAGTTTATGATCGCCACCAACCCAGGGGTCCCGGCCGGCCCGCTGCGCGAGATAGCCTCGGGAGGTGAGCTCTCGCGCGTGATGCTGGCTCTGCTGGGCGTTGCAAACGATGGCGCGTCGACGACGTTGGTCTTCGATGAGATCGATGCCGGCGTTGGCGGAAAAACGGCGCGTGTGGTCGGCGAGCGCCTGCGCGGCCTTGCCGTTGACCGGCAGGTCCTCTGCATCACGCACCTTCCGCAGATCGCCTCGCTGGCCGAACGCCACTTCTCGATCGAGAAGGATTCAGCGACCGATCCGGTCTTGACGACCGTGACCGAGCTGCGCGAGCCCGAGGTTGTCGGCGAACTGGTGCGGATGCTCGGCGCCGAGGAGGACGACAGCGCCGCGCTACGCCACGCGCGCGAGCTACGCAACGCCGCTTAGCGGAATTTTCGGCGCTAGGCATAAACTCGCGGTGCGATGACGCTTCCCGCCCAGACGAGTTCGAACCAATCGGCCGATGGCATCGTGCGCCGCGGCCGACGGACAAAGAAGCTCGTTCGCAGCCTGCGCCCCGGCGAGATCGCACTGATCGACCATGACGATCTTGACCGCGTCTCTGCTGAGGACCTAATTTCGGCCGAGGCGCTCGCCGTGCTCAACTGCCGCGCCTCTCGCTCTGAGGAGTATCCGAACATGGGGCCGCTGCTGCTGATCGAGGCTGGGATCACGCTGATCGACCTGCCCGACGATCGACTCTTTGAACTCTGCCGTGACGGCGATCGGCTGGAGCTACGCGGTGGCGAGGTTTGGCGCAACGGCGAAATGCTCGTCGCAGGCGCGCTTCAAGAGCCGCAGACGGTTCGCGCCGACAACGCGCAGCGGCGGCTGGAGATCGGCGGCGCGCTTGAGGCCTTCGCGCGCAACACGGTCGAACATATGGTTGAGGAGCAGGATCTTCTCTCCGGCAAGATCGAGCTGCCGCGTTTCGACACTGAGTTTCGCGACCGTCCAGCGCTGATCGTCGTGCGCGGCGTCGATCACCAAGCCGACCTGCAGGCGCTGCGACCCTATATCCGGGACACGCGACCGGTTCTCGTTGGTGTCGACGGCGGCGCCAACGCGATCATCGAGGAAGGATTCAAGCCGGACATGATTGTTGGCGACATGGACTCCGCCTCAGAGGCCACGCTGCGCAGCGGGGCCGAGCTAGTCGTCCACGCCTACCCCGACGGCCGCGCGCCGGGGCGCGAGCTGCTCGACAGCCTCTCGCTCGAACATAAGGTTGTTCCGGCACCGGGGACGAGCCAAGACGTGGCGATGTTGATAGCCGGCGAGAAGGGCGCTTCACTGATCGTCTCGGTTGGTTCACAGTTCAACCTCGTCGAGTTCCTCGACAAGAACCGCCGCGGAATGTCGTCAACATTTCTAACCAGGCTGCGGCTTGGCGAGAAGATCGTCGATGCGAAGGGCGTGAGCCGCCTCTACCGGCCGTCGCCCGGACTCTCGCCGGCGGTGATCGTGCTCGCCGCGGGGATAGTGGCCTTCGTGATCGTTGTGCTCGTGACGCCGGCGCTGCGAGAGGTGTTCGACCTCTTCTGGCTGAAGCTGCGCGTGCTGCTCGGCGGGAACGTCTAGGGTCGCGGCGTGTTTGATTTCCGCTACCACGCAGTCTCGCTGGCCGCAGTTCTCGTGGCTCTCGCCGTCGGCGTACTGCTCGGCGTGGCGATCGGCGACGCTGGCCTTGTCTCGTCGGCTGAAAAGCAGTTGCGCTCGAGCCTGCGTGATGACGTCCGCTCGGCGCAGGAGAAGGAGCAGGCGGCGACCGCGCAGATGGAGGCTGAGCAGCGCTACGTGAAGGCTTCGTATCCATTTGTTGTTGCTGGAAGGCTCCAGGGGGCGAAGGTCGGGCTGCTCTTTCTCGGCGAGCCAAACGAGTCGATTGCCGCCGACGTCCGGGCCGCGCTTGCAGGGACAGGCGCCGATCTGAGCGGCACGCTGGCGCTGAAAGAACCGCCGGACACGGCCGCTCTGGCGGCCGCTGCCACAGGCAAGCGCTACGGCCAGCTCGACGCGAAGCCGAACCTGCTAACGCCGTTTGGCAAATCAATCGGCCGTCAGTTGATCCTCGGCGGGCAGCTGCTGAAGAGTGAAGCGAGCGCCCTCTTCTCTACTCGCGCAGGCGGCCTCGGGCCGTTCAATGCCGTCGTCGTGGTGCGGGTTCCACGCGTGCTGACCGGCGAGGCGGCGGCCAACACGAACCGCCTTGAGGACGGGATGATGGCCGGCCTGACGGGGACGCGCAGCCCGATCGTCGGCGTTCAATCGGAGCGCACGCAGCCTAGCCAGATTGTTTGGTATCGAACGCGCGGCCTCTCCAGCGTTGACGACGTCAACCAGACCGCCGGCCAGGCCGCTCTCGTCTTCGCTCTTGCAGGCGCCCAAGGGAGCTTTGGCAGTGGCCCCGATGCAGGGAGCTTGCTTCCTGGGCCGGAGTTCGCTGGCGGCTAGTCGCGCTGCTCGAACTCGAGCGCCGCGGAGTTGATGCACCAGCGCTGACCGCTGGCGCCAGGGCCGTCTTCAAAGACGTGGCCGAGGTGGCCGCCGCAGCTGGCGCAGATCGCTTCGGTGCGACGCATCCCGTGCGAGTTGTCATCGACAAGGGTGACGGCGTGTGAGACGACCGGGTCCGTGAAGCTCGGCCAGCCGGTGCCGGAATCAAACTTCGTGTCCGATGAGAAAAGCTCGGCGTCGCATCCCTTGCAGCGGAACATTCCAACGCCCTTCTCGTCGTTGTAGGCGCCGGTGAAGGCCGGCTCGGTCGCCGCTTCGCGCAGCACCGCGAAGGCTTCTGGGTCGAGCTTCTGGCGCCACTGCTCGTCGGTCATCTCAGAAGGCTTGATCGGTTCATCGTTGCTCATCGCTCTCTCCTCTGTCGGAATGGCTCCAAAGGTAGCGAAGCCGAGCCGCCTAGCGAGAAAAGCTCGTCCGCGACGCTATGTAGGTTGCTCAGGTGCCAGCGCTGCCACTGATCCTCTCTTTGATTCTCGCGCTCGCGCTCTCCCGCCCGCTCGTCAGCTTCCTCACAGAGGGCGGTCACCTTCGCTCCAACTATCGCGACGAGATGCTTCCTTGCCCGCTCGGCCTGCTGATCCCTGCCGCTGCGCTCGCTGCGTTGATTCCGCTTGCGCTGCTTGCCGGCCTCTTCGACCTAAACACGCTCGACCTCGTCGGCCTTCCACTGATTCTGGGGGTTGTTGCGCTCGGTATTGCCGATGACGCGTTCGCTGGCAGCTCTCGCGGCTGGCGCGGCCACGGCGGCGCTGCGCTCGGCGGTGCCTTCAGTACCGGCGCGCTGAAGGCCTTTGGCACGCTCGGGCTGGCGCTCGCTTGGTGCGCCGTTACGCAGGACGGCGTTGCCCGCTTCCTGCTCGCTTCGTTGGTGATCGTGCTGGCGACAAACCTCTTCAACCTGCTCGACCTGCGCCCTGGCCGCTCGGTGAAGGTTTTCGTCCTTGTCGGCGTCGGCTGCACGCTCGGCGCATGGAGCTTCGACTCGCTCCTCAACCTCGGCCTCTGGGTCGGCCCGATCCTCATCTGTGGTGCGCTTGACCTGCGAGAGCGCGGGATCCTCGGCGACAGCGGTTCAAACGTCGTCGGCGTTGTTGCCGGCATCTGGCTCGTGCTTGTGCTCGGGACGACCGGGCTCGCAATCGCAGCTGCAGTACTCGTTCTATTAACCATTTACGGAGAAGTTCGTTCGATCAACACGCTCGTCGAATCGACTCCGGGACTAAGTCATCTAGACTCATTAGGGAGAATTGTTCATCGTGCCTGACGCTCAACGCCAGCCCCGCCACATCTTCGTCACAGGCGGAGTTGTCTCATCTCTTGGAAAAGGAATCGCCGCCGCCTCAATCGGGCGGCTCTTGGTCGCCCGCGGCTTGACCGTCGGGCTGCAGAAGTTCGATCCCTACATCAACGTCGATCCGGGAACGATGTCGCCCTATCAGCACGGCGAGGTTTTCGTGACTGAGGATGGCGCTGAAACCGACCTTGACCTCGGCCACTACGAACGCTTCACAGACTCAAATACGACGCGCGCATCGAACGTGACCGCCGGCGGTATCTACGACGCCGTAATCCGCCGCGAGCGTCGCGGCGATTATCTGGGCGCAACCGTTCAGGTGGTGCCGCACATCACCGATGAGATCAAGCAGCGGATCAAGCTGATAGCCGAAACCAGCGACGTCGACGTTGTAATCACCGAGATCGGCGGGACGGTTGGCGACATCGAGTCGCTCCCGTTCCTTGAGGCGATCCGTCAGTTCCCGGTCGACGTCGGCAGGCGTAACTGCATGTTCATCCACCTCACCTTGGTGCCGTACATCGGCCACGCTGGCGAGCTCAAGACGAAGCCGACGCAGCATTCGGTCAACGAGCTGCGCCGGATCGGTATTCAGCCGGACATGTTGCTCTGCCGCAGCGAGGGAGAGTTGTCGGTTGAGATCCGCAAGAAGATCGCTCTCTTCGCCTCGCTTCCGGTCGAGGCAGTGATCTCAGCCAAGGACGTCGGTGACATCTACGAAGTGCCGCTCTGGTACTGCGAGCAGAAGGTCGATGACTTCATCTGTGATGAGCTTGGGCTCGACGCCGCCCCTGCAGACCTGAGCGAGTGGGACGCGATTGTTACGCGCGCCGCCGAGGCAACGTCGCCGGTGAAAATCTCGTTGGTTGGCAAGTACATCGCGCTCGCCGACGCCTACAAGTCGGTCAGCGAAGCGTTAATCCACAGCGGCAATCTCGCCGGCGCCAACGTTGAGATCGATTGGGTTGATTCGGAGGACCTGATCGACGACGCAGTTGCGCTCGAGCGGCTCGGCGGCTCCGACGGCATCCTCGTTCCGGGCGGCTTCGGCGGCCGCGGCATCGAAGGCAAGATCCGCGCCGTGCGCGTG
The DNA here is from genome assembly GCA_903959665.1 of uncultured Solirubrobacterales bacterium. Classification (GTDB taxonomy): domain Bacteria; phylum Actinomycetota; class Thermoleophilia; order Solirubrobacterales; family Solirubrobacteraceae; genus F1-60-MAGs163. The sequence goes on from CAJBXY010000120.1 coordinate 22,119, forward strand.
GCGCGCGAGCAGAAGATCCCGTACCTGGGTGTCTGCCTCGGAATGCAGATGGCGGTATGCGAGTTTGCTCGCTCCGTGGCTGGAATGGATGGCGCCAATTCGACCGAGTTCGACCTTGAGACAGAGTGGCCGGTGATCGACCTGCTGCCGGAGCAGAAAGAGGTTTCCGATCTCGGCGGGACGATGCGGCTGGGCGCCGACCCGATCAAGCTCCACAGCGGCACGATCGTTCGCGAGTGCTACGGCGAGTCGGTTGTCTACGAGCGCCATCGCCATCGCTATGAGGTTTCAATCGCGCTGCGCAAGAAGCTTGAGCAGGCAGGGTTGATTGTCAGCGGCACGTCGCCGGATGAGCGGCTCGTTGAGGCCGTTGAGTTGCCCGCCGACATCCATCCGTTCTTCGTCGCCGCTCAGTATCACCCGGAGTTCAAGTCGCGGCCGGAGCGCCCTGCGCCGCTCTTCCGTGAGTTCGTTGCGGCAGCCTTCGCGGCTCGCGGTGGCCTCGCAGAAGCCGACGCCGAGGGCGATGCGCACGCAACTGACCGCATTTCCTGATCGAAGCTGAGATGCGGCCCGCCTCGGAGCTCGAGTCCCGTCGCCTCAGCGAAAGCTTCGGCTCGCTCTGTGGAATCCCCAGCCCTTCGCGCTGCGAGGGCGCTGTCGCGGCCTACGTCCGCGCGGAGCTCGAGCAGATCGGCGTCGAGGTAACCGAGGACGATGCCGGTGAGGTGATCGGCGGGCAGAGCGGAAACCTGCTGGCGCGGATCGGTGAACGTGGCGGACGTTCGGTGCTGTTCTGCGCTCATTTGGACACCGTCCCCCACGAAGGCTCGGTCGTCCCTGTGATCGTCGATGGTGCCTGGGAGAGCGAAGGCGACACGATTCTCGGCGCCGACAACAAGGCGGCGGTTGCGGTGCTCTTGGAGCTGGCGCGACGAGCAAAGATCGAGGGAGCGCCTGTTGATTTAGAGCTCTGCTTCACGGTAGCTGAGGAACCTGGCTTGCTCGGCGCCAACGCACTAGACGTCACGCAGCTGCGCTCACAGCTCGGCTATGTCTACGACCACGCTACGCCGATTGGGGAGATCATCGCGGCAACGCCAACGCACATTCGCTGGCGCGCCGACATCCGCGGCCAAGCGGCCCACGCAGGGATTGCCCCAGAGGATGGACGCAGCGCGATTACTGCGGCAGCGCGGGCAATTGCGCTGCTCCCAGACGGGAGGCTCGACGCCGCCAGCACTGCCAACGTCGCACGGATACGCGGCGGCGTCGCTGGCACGAACGTCGTCCCCGAGCACTGCCAGGTTGACGGCGAGGTGCGCTCGCTCGAAGAGGGGCGCGCCGAGCTGCTCGCCGAAGAGGTCGCTGAACGCTTTCAGGACGCAGCCAACGAGCCGAGCTGTCAGTGCGATCTTGACCTGACGATCGAGCGCTCGTTCGTCGGTTACAAGCTCGCCGATGATGCGGTTGGGGTGGTCGCAGCACGGGCGGCGCTTGAGCGCTGCGGTTATGAAGCGAAAATGGTCGTTAGCGGCGGCGGCTCCGACGCCAACGCGCTCCGCGCCAAGGGCTTCGATTGCATCAACCTTGCAAACGGCACCGAGAATCCGCACCAGTCGAGTGAGCGCGTCGGGCTCGCCGAGCTGGAAGGGATGCTCAACGTGACATTCGCGCTGGTCGACGTCTTAGGGGAGGATTAGTCGATGCTCGTCCTTCGTGAGGGAACGGTAACCGAGGCCGGCCCGCTCGCAGCCGAGCAGCAGCTGCTCGTTGACGTTCCTGGCCGCGGCGTGCGGTCGGCAACCGCCGACACCGCTCTGCTTGGTCGCTGCGAGGTCGGTGACAGCGTGATCGTTAACACGCAGGCCGCGGATCTGGCGCTCGGTTCCGGGGGGTTCGACGTCGTCCACGTAAACCTCACGCGCGGTCTTGGCGGCGAAGGGGTTGACGGAGCGCACGTGATGAAGCTCAACTACAGCTCGCTTCAGCACGCTGTTCTGCCGGTCGAAGATGGAAACGACACGCTCCCCGACCCAAGGCCGGTCGGCGTCTGTTTCCTCCACGGCCAGCTCGCTCCATTCGCCTGGGCTGTCAACGAGGCGCGGCAAGGGACGCAGCTCGGTTACGTTCAGGGCGGCGGAGGTGCGCTGCCAGGCGGCCATTCACGGACCGTGATTGAGCTGCGCGAGAGGGGCCTGCTGGCCGGCACGATTACCGCAGGGGCCTGCTACGGCGGGGAGGCTGAGGCGATCACGTTGGCCGGCGCAATCGCCCACGGCATCGGCGAACTCGGTTGGGATGCGGCGGTAGTAGCGCCTGGGCCGGGGATCATTGGCTCGGGCTCACGTTTGGGTCACGGCGGGATGGCGGCGCTCGATGCCGCTCATACCGCGCTCGCGCTCGGCTGCCCGGTGGTCGTCGCGCCGCGGATGTCGAACGGCGATGAGCGTGATCGCCACCAAGGAGCCTCACACCACACGCAGACTGTGCTCGATCTGCTGCTCGCTCCAGTTACCGTCGCAGCGCCACGGGGCGCCGGCGCGGAGATCACGCGCGGCTGCGGCCACGAGATCATCGAAATCGATGTCGGGCTCGCTTCATATGGCGCCAGCGGGCTGCCTGGAACCACGATGGGTCGCTCAATCGAAGACGACCCACTCTTCTTCGGCGCTGCGCTCGCCGGTGGCGCGCTGCTCGCGGTAGAGATAGACGCGGCAACCTAGCGACGCTCAGTTCACGCAGCGGCTGTTGCAGTGGTAAGGAAGGAGCGCTCCGGCGGCGAACTGCACGCCAATGGCGATCACGACCGCACCGGCGCAGCGAACCTTCCAGCACCACGTGCTTGATTTTCTCGCATACCTCGAGTTGGAACGGGGGCTCTCCCGCAACACGCTCGGCGCGTATCGGACCGACCTGATGCAGTTCGGCCTCTATCTCGAAGAGAACGGCGTGAGCGTGCTCACAGCAGGCCACGGCGAGCTCGCCGGCTTTCTCGATCAGCTCACCAGCGGAGGCCCCGACCGAGCCCCGGTAGCGGCGGCAACGCTGCAGCGCAAGATGGCCTGCCTGCGCTCCTTCTATCGCCATCTGCGCCGCGAGCAGCTGATCACGCACGATCCGACCGCCGATCTGCGAGCACCGCGAAAGACGCGGCGCCTGCCGAAGGTTCTAAGTCGCGATCAGGTGAACATGCTGTTGGCAGCGCCGCAGGGCAATACCCCAGCCGCGCAGCGCGACCGCGCGCTGCTGGAGCTTATGTATGCCTGCGGCTTGCGCGCATCTGAGGCGACCGGCCTGCTGGTTGGCGAGATCGACGTCGACGAGGGTGTGATGCGCGCGCGCGGAAAGGGCTCGAAGGAGCGATTGATTCCAGTTGGCAGCGCCGCGGTTGACGCGCTGCGCATATACCTTGAGGTGGCGCGGCCAAAGCTCGTCGGGATCGGCGATCAGGAGCACCTCTTCGTCAATCAGCGCGGCGGGGCGCTAACCCGTCAGGGGCTCTACAAGATCGTCCAAGGCCACGCCCGCGCAGCCGGGCTTGCCGGCCTGATGAGCCCGCACACGCTGCGGCACACCTTCGCGACCCATCTGCTCGCCGGCGGCTGCGACCTGCGAGCGCTCCAGGAGATGCTCGGTCACGCCGACATAGCGACGACCCAGATCTACACGCACCTTTCGGCCGAGCGGCTGAAAGACCAGTACTTCGGAGCCCACCCGCGGGCGACGATCGACAACGCCGGTTAGATTCCGCGCAGCCGACGGCCGACGCGCCTATCCTCGGCGGTGATGCCAGAGCTGCCCGAAGTAGAAACGATCCGCCGCCAGTTGGCGCCAGCGCTTCGCGGCAAGCGGATCGAGCGGCTTGAGGTGATCGATCCCAAGTGGGGCAGCCCGATCGCCGCCGCCGAGCTGGCCTCACTGATCGAAGGTAGGACGATCGCGGAGCTGGGGCGCCGAGGCAAGTATCTGATCTTCGATCTCGGCGACGAGTTTTTCCTTATCTGCCATCTGAGGATGACGGGGAATTTCCTCTACGACGCAGCCAGTGAGGTTGCCTATCAGCGCGCGGTTTTCGAGCTTGAAGGCGGGCACACGCTGCGATTTACCGATCCGCGCCGGTTCGGAACGGCCGAAGTGGTGGCCGGGGGAGAGGCGCTCGACGAGTACTTCGCTGGCAGGCTCGGGATCGAACCGTTCTCGGGGAAGTTGGACGGCGCCGCGCTGCGCTCGCTGGCCGCTGACAAGAAGACTTCGATCAAAGCTTTTCTGCTCGATCAACGGGCGGTCGCCGGGATCGGCAACATCTACGCCGACGAAGCGCTCTTCCGCGCCGAGCTCCACCCAATGCGCCAAGCCGGGCGCCTAAGGCCGGCGCAGTACGAGCTGCTCGCAGCGACGATCCAGCAGGCTCTCCAAGCGGGGCTTGACGCGGGCGGCGCCACCATTGACGATTTCCGCCACGCCGACGGTCTCTACGGCAGCTTCCAAGACGAGTTTCTGGTTCACCGGCGCGCAGGCGAACCGTGCCCGCGCTGTGGCAATGAGGTAGAGAAGATCGTCGTCGCGGGCAGAGGGACCTACCTCTGCGCTCGCTGCCAGCCGCGCCCTCGGGGTGCGCTCAAGCGCCGAGCAGCTGGTCGAGCTTCCCACTCTGGTCGGCAGCGATGAGTTCCTGGAAGCCGCCGATCAGCTCGTCGTCGACGAGGATCTGCGGGAAGGTCATCATCCCCGTCTTCTCGTTCAGTGCGACGCGGCCTTCGGCGTCCATGCTGAGGTTGATCTCCTCGAAGGGAATTTCACGCGCGTTCAAGAGCGCCTTCGCTTGCGAGCAGAACGGGCAGGGAGTTGACGAGTACATCACGACGTTTGGCATAGGGATCAATGTAGCGATGCCCAGGGGCGCGGCCTGATCGCTGGGCCAGTGAAGACGGAGGCGGTCGTGCTCCGTTCAATTCGTTACGGCGAGGCCGACCGCATCCTTCACGTTTACACGCCGATGCGCGGCAAGCTGAGCGCGATCGCAAAGGGCGTGAGGCGCTCGAAGAGTCGGTTCGGTGGGCGCCTCGAGCCTTTCTTCAGGCTCAACCTTGAGCTGCACGAAGGGCGCAGCGAGCTGATGACCGTAACCGGCGCAGAAACGATCAGCGCCTACACAACCTTGCGCGCCGATGAGCGCGCGCTCAACGGCGCCGCGCGCGCCTGCGATTCGCTCGGTCGCGTCTTCGACTCCGGCGAGCCTCACCCGGAGGTCTTTAACCTGCTTTGCAGCGCGCTCACCTTGCTCGATCAAAATCCTGAGAAAGCGACCGATGAATTTCAAGTCGCCTTTCGCCTCAAGCTGCTGCTGGCAGCGGGCTTTGCGCCGCAGCTAGCGGCCTGCGCGAGCTGCGGCGAGGTAGAGGAGCTGGTTGGCTTCTCGCCGGCCGCTGGCGGCGTGATCTGCGCCTCCTGCGAAGCCGGTTCGTTTGAGCTTGACGGCGAGACTCACCGCTTCCTCACCGCGGCGCTCGCCAGTTCCTTGGCGCAGACACCGAGCGCCGACCGCCGCGTGATCTCGCTCGCCGACCGTGCCGTTAGCGAAACCGCCGCCCACCATGGCCAGGTGCGCTTCAAGGCGATCGCTTGAAAGCTTTGACAGCTAGTTGCGTTGGGCTGCGAGAATAGGCGCGATGGATCCTCACGCTAATCCCGGCCTCGTCGCCGCCGAGTTCGCAAAGCGCCAGCAGGCGCTTGAAGCGGAGCTGCTCTCGCCGCTGGCTGCCCGTTCATGGCCGGCGCACAGGCTCGTCGACGAAGCCGACTGCGGCCTTCGCTCGCCGCTCCAGCGCGACCGCGACCGGATCGTCCACTGCAAAGCGTTCCGCCGCCTCAAGCACAAGACGCAGGTTTTTGTCTCACCCGAGGGTGATCACTACCGCACGCGGCTAACGCACACGATCGAAGTGACCCAGATCGCCCGCACGGTGGCCCGCGCGCTGCGTTTGAACGAGGACTTGACGGAGGCGATTGGGCTTGGCCACGATCTCGGCCACCCGCCGTTCGGCCACATCGGTGAAGCGGTGCTCGACAAGTGCCTGAAGGAACGCTTCGACGGCGGCTTTCGCCACTATGAGCAGTCGCTCAGGGTCGTCGACGTGCTCGAGCGCGATGGGGCGGGGCTCAACCTGACGGCCGACGTGCGCGACGGCATCGCCTGCCATTCGGGCCGTGCGCCGGCGCCGCGGACGCTCGAAGGAGCAATCGTTCGCCTGGTCGATCGGATCGCTTACATCAACCACGACATCGACGACGCAACGCGGGCCGACGTCGTCGCCGAGGCCGACCTTCCGGCCGGCCCGATCGCCACGCTCGGCCAAACCGGCTCAGCGCGGATCGACTATCTCGTCCACGATCTCGTTGAGCACTCGCAGGCGGCTGGAGCAATCGTCCAAGGAGAAGAGGCGGGTGCGGCGATGGATGAGCTGCGGACTTGGATGTTCGACAACGTCTACCTCGGGGCAAGCGCCCGCGCCGAACACAATCGAATTGAGCGCGTGATAACCACGCTGTTCAACCATTACGCCAACGATCCTGACCGCATCCCCGACGCCGGCGGCGCTCCCGGAGCGAGCCTCGACCGCCGCGTCACCGACTATCTGGCCGGGATGACCGACCGCTACTGCATCCGCGTCTTTGAGCAGCTGACCGTGCCGGAGTCGTTCGCCGCGTAGGCTGCCATCGATGCCGCTCTACACCGACGACTCAATTGAGCGCCTGCGCCAGACCGTCGACATGGCTGAGCTCGTCGGCGCAAAGACAGAGCTAAAGCGTTCCGGCCAGCAACTGATGGGGATCTGCCCGTTCCACGACGAGCGCAGCCCGTCGTTCAGCGTCGATCCAGTTCAGAAGGTCTTCCACTGTTTTGGCTGCGGCGAAGGGGGCGACCTCTTCAAGTTCGTGCAGCTAACCGAAGGGCTGAACTTCCGCGAGGCCGTCGAATCGCTCTCCGATCGCTACGGCGTGACGATGGAGCTAACGGAGGAGGATCCTCAAGCCGCGCAGCGCCGTGAGAAGCGTGACCGCCTGCTTGAGCTGCTTGAGCGCACGGCCGCCTTCTACGTGCGCAACCTCTGGGAGTCACCGGAGGCTGAGGAGTCGCGCGAATATCTGAAAGGGCGGGGGCTCGATGAAGCGCTGCTGCGCGAGTTTCGCGTCGGCTACGCGCCGAGCGCCTGGGACAAGGTCTTGGTCGCTTCACGCCAGAGCGGCTACAGCGAAGAGGAGCTTTGGGACGCCGGCCTAACGGCGAAGAACCAGAAAGGCAACGTCTACGACCGCTTCCGTCGCCGGATTACATTCCCGCTCTGCGATAGCCGCGGGCGCGTGCTCGGTTTCGGTGCTCGCGCCGTTGGCGCCGACCAGCAGCCGAAGTACCTCAACAGCTCTGAGAACGCCGTCTTCCACAAGGGCCGCCAGGTCTATGCCGCCGATCTGGCGCGAGCTGCGGCGGCAAAGAGCGGCGAGGTGATTCTCTGCGAGGGCTACACCGACGTGATCGCGATGCACCAGGCCGGTCTGCGCAACACGGTCGGGTTGATGGGCACAGCGCTGACGGAGGATCAGGTTTCGGAGCTCGCTCGGATGGCGCCGGTTGTGGCGCTCGCGCTCGACGCCGACAGTGCAGGCCAGGAGGCGATGATTCGCGCCGCCAAGGTCGCTGAGGGGCGCAAGCTTGAGCTGCGCGTGGTGCCGCTGCCGGCAGGAAATGATCCCGCCGACATCGTCCAGCAGCAAGGGCAGGAAGAGATCACGAAGCTGGTTGCTGGTTCGGTTCCGTTCGTCCGCTTCCGCGTTGACCGGGCGCTGCTGCTCGCAGATCTCGCGACTGCAGAAGGCAAAGACCGCGCCGTCAGCGAACTGGCGCCGATCATTACGCCGCTGCCCGCCAGCGCAATGCGCGACGAGCTGACGGAGCTGGCCGCTGCTGCGCTTGGCGTGAGCGGAGCAAAGCTGACCGAATGGCTTGGCCGCGCGCGCCCGCTTCCAGCGCCAGAGCGCGCGGCAGCTGCTCCCGTAGCCGCTCAAGCCGACGCCCCGTCGCCGCAGCCAGCGGAGACCGTTATCGACCCCGGCGCGCGGGTTGAGCGGGCATTCCTCGTGCAGTGTCTTGCCGACCCCGCTGTAGGCAGGGAGGCGCTGGCAGCAATGGATCTAGAGGCCGAGTTCGTGAGCCCCGTCTTTCTGCGTGCAGCTCA